>CAMBEX010000004.1 GCA_945865865.1 Bdellovibrio sp. ZAP7 | reverse complement strand
CGCCCCGCATACGAAGGAGTGGCGATTGATCAGAAGTGGCCACGATCACTACCGAACGGGCGAGGCCTTCTGGCCCCAAATCTTTTTCGATAAATTCACGCACCTCGCGACCACGCTCACCGATCAGCGCGATGACGTTCACGTCGGCGGCCGTGTGGCGCGCCATCATTCCGAGCAAAACTGACTTACCCACACCCGAACCCGCCATGATCCCCACGCGCTGACCACGACCGCAAGTGATGAGGCCATTGATCGAACGAATCCCCAAATCCAGAGGCTGGGTGATCATCGTACGTTCGAGAGGATGCGAGGGCTTTTGATAAAGGGGGCGTTCCTCGGAGGCGCCGGTCAATGCGATCGGACCTTTTCCATCCATCGGTTCACCTCGTGAATCGATCACACGACCGAGCAAGGATTCTCCGACCAACACACTTGAATCTTTTTTCTTGAGTACAACCAGGCTGTGATTACTCACGCCCTGCGCGTCGCCAAACGGCATCAACATGACCCGTCTGTCGCGAAAACCAACCACCTCAGCCTCAACCCCGTGAGTCGAATACGGATCACCCGCTGGAAGAATCTGACAAAGACTGCCAATCCCAGCTCCAGGCAGGTACGCCTCGTAGACCATGCCCACAGACTGTGTCACGCGCCCCGCCTCGTGATAGAGCAGCGCACTCTCTAGGCGGCGTTGGTAGGAGTTTTCATCGAGTTCCCAAGACATTGTTCAGAACCTCGCTTTAAGAATTTTTGCCCACTAGCGCTTCATGCAGACCCTTGAGTTGGGCCTCCAGCGTGGCATCCACTGAGTTCCACTGCGTATCGATGAGACATCCGCCCGCGCCGACCTGCGAAGAAGCCTCGATGCTCAGGTTTTTAAGCGCCCCAAGGGCGGTTTCAAGATTTTCTTTGATCTGCTGCGCAGTCGCAAAATCCCCTTCACTTATACGGATTCGGATGTTCTCTCTCACTCCGATTTGATCGACGATACTTTTTGCAAGTCGACTCACATATTCGCGGTCGGTTGTTACTTCCTTGAGCAACACCATCCGGGCGATGCGAAAGACCATCTCAGTCAGAAAGCGTTCATTGGCCTTGAAAATTTCGGCCTTGGCGTTTTCACAGTGATCCAGAAAGGCATCAAAGCTCTCAAGGCGTTCGCTCGCCTCTGAACGAAAGATCTTCAACGCCTCCTGACGGCCCTTTTCAAGTCCGGCTTGAAACCCTTGGGTTCCTGCCGTTTTTTTTTCCTCTTCGGCAAGCTCCGAAAGACGCGCTCGAACGCGTTCCTCGATCGCCCTGCGCTCTTCTTCTTCGATGAGCAGCGGATCTCGCACCAACTGATTCAGGTGAAACTTCGGATCCATCAAGCCAGAACGGTCCGAATCGGTCGTAGCAAGCGAACCGTACTTGGCCTTGAGTACGCGATAGTCACCGTCGCCCGGACCGTTGAGCTTAGGCATCTGAAATTCTCTCACCTGCTTCTCCAATCCGTAGCTCAACTCACGGATCGTGCGATCTCCCGCTGTCTTAGGTTCGTTCTTGATGTCCATATGCGCGGGCCTGAATCTACTCGTCATACCAAGGCATCCCCGTCGCCACCGCGGCTGATCATGATCTTGCCTTCGCCTTCAAGCCGCTTTGCCACATTGACGATCTCCTGCTGAGCGGCATCCACGTCCGACAGGCGCACCGGACCCAGGGCCTCGAGATCTTCGCGCAATAGATCGGCCGCGCGCTTCGAGATGTTTCTGAAGATCTTGTCTTTGATCTCCTCGGGCGCGGTTTTGAGCGCGATGACCAGCTTGTCGTTCGGGACTTCTTTGAGCAGGACCTGCATTCCACGATCGTCGATGAAGACGATGTCCTCGAAAACGAACATGAGTTTTCGGATTTCTTCGGCAAGCTGAGGATCCTTCTCTTCGACGCGCGCCATGATGTTCTGCTCGTTGGTCTTGTCCATGACATTGAGCATTTCGGCGATTGGCGGAACTCCTCCGAGCTGCTGGGTATCGATGGACCCCAGAGTGGCCAGTTCCTGTTTGAGGACCTCGTCGACCTGCGCGATGAGACTGGGTGAAATGAAGTCGAGATTGGCGATACGCAAAACCACTTCGGTCTGCATGGCTTCTGGCAAACGTCGCAGCACATCACACTTTTTGCTGGGTTCAAGATGCGCAAGAATAAGCGCGATAGTCTGAGGATGTTCGTTGAGCAAAAAGTTCGAAAGCGTACGAGAGTCCACAAGCTCGAGAGCTTCGAGAGTTCTGCTTCCCTCCACCACTGAGAGTTGTCCAAGAACTGTTTTCGCCCGCTCTTCGCCGAGCGTTGCCAAAACAAAGTCTCTCCCCTGCGCCTGACCAAAGAGCAGACTGTCCTCCTCGGCGATCTCCGTGTAGAAGGCCTCGAGGACTTCCTTGACCATAGGAATCGGCACACGAGTTACGTTGCCCATCGCAGTCACTAGGCGCTTAACATCGTTATCGCGCATCTGTTTGAACACCGATGCGGTCACCTGATTACCCAGGACATTGAGTAGCAGTGCGGATTTTTCTAGACCCGACATTTCGTCGTAATTCTCGTAGGACATTGTCTAAACCCTCGATAGAGCGCCCCATGGTGGAGCGATCAATTAAGCCGTTTTTCCTTTTCCGCCGGCTTCCTTTTCCTTCTTTGGACCCTCGGTGTGGAGCCAATCCCTGAGGATCAGCGCCGCCTTGTGAGGGTTGGTCTCGACGAGCGTCGTGATTTTCTCGCGCATCATCTCTCCCTCGACCTTCTCTGGGTCGAGCCGGTCCGGCATCACTGGAACCGCATCTTCCAGGCCTGGCAGTGAATTGTTCTTTTGAAGTTTTTCGAGTTCCTCGATCGTCTGAGGCAAAAACGTATCGACGCTGTCGATCGTGTTCTCAGTCACCCACTTGACGAAAGGTCGAACCACAAACAAGAAGAACAAGACAAACAGGATGCCCACCACTCCGTAGACCACCATGTTTTGAATGTAGGCCTTGCGCTGGTGTGCAGCCAGCTCATCTTCGGCGGTGTCGAGATCTACGCGAGTGAACTCCATGTTCTTGACCTCAAGAGTGTCTCCACGCTTGCGATCGAGCGCCACGGCTCCCGAAACAACAGCCTCAAACTCTTTGAGCTTCTCAGCTGACCATGCTTCGCTCTTGTTCTCTACCTGCCCATCCTTGTTGGTGCTCTTGCTTTGTCGTCCATCCAGAACGACCGCCACTGAGAGCTTCTTCACACTTCCCGAAGGGCGCGTCGTGGTGCGGATAGTCTGCGGAACCGCGTAATTGACCACTTCGTTTATCCGCTTGGTGTCGGATTTAATCTCGCCGTTAGCTTGTTGAGGCTGTCCCGGCAAATTGGACGTCGCTCCGGCAGCACCCCCTGGATTGGGTCTCGTGCCCTCCATGGACTGACTGTTTTTTTCCATCGAACGAACGGCGGATCCGTCCTGGTCATAGATGGTTTGCGTCTCACTCACCTGCGCGAAGTCGACATCGGCCGAAACCGTAGCAACCACGCGGCCATCACCGACCACGCGTGAAAGCATGCCTTCAATGCGCGCTTCCATGTCGCGCTCGATCTTCTGTTTGAACTCAATTTGACTTGAGTTCGCAGAAGCCAACGAGTCCCCCGCGTTCTTGGAGAGTGTCTTTCCGTTCGAGTCGACGATCACGACGTCGTCGATGTCGAGACCTTCAACCGCGCGAGACACGAGATTACCAATTCCGTAGATCTGCTTTTCGTTGAGGAGGATCCCGGGTTCGAGATCCAGTACCACTGATGCCGTAGATTTTTTCTGATCCTCAACAAAAGCGCTCTTTTCAGGAATAGCTAAATGCACGCGGGAGCGTTTGACTCCCTTGATGGTTTGAATCGTCCTCATCAGCTCGCCTTCGCGAGCACGTTTCTGATTGAGTCGTTGAACAAGGCTAGTCGTGCCCAACTGTTGCTTATCAAACACCTCGTAGCCGACGACGCTACTCTGGGGCATGCCCTGCGTTGCCAGAGCAAGCCGGGTTTCATCAACCACCTCAGAGGGAATCGAAATCGACCGTCCAGCGTCATCCATCTTAAATGGAATGTTCTTTTCCCTGAGAAATCGCATGACGTTCTGCGAATCCTCCGGATTAAGATTGGTCATCAGACTTTGGTAACTGGTTCTACCAGCCCAAAGAAAGAGCATCGCCATCGCGGCCACGATGGTGCCCCCGGTAGTGATCAGCGCGACCTGACGTCCGGGCGAAAGCCCTTTGAAGAAGTCAGCGATCTGCCCAAAAACTTTTTTTAGGTAATCTCCCAAGTTGTCCTCACTTCCTACTTAGTTCACTACACCTGCATACGCATGATTTCGCGATACGCATCGAGCACCTTGTTTCTCACCTGCATCATCAGCTTGAGAGAACTGTCAGCACGCTCGATGGCGAGCATCGTTTCATGAATATTTTTGTTTTTTCCAGCGACCATCTCTTTGATCGCCGTGTCTGCCTGACTCTGATACTCGTTCACCTTCTCGACCGAACTTCGGAGAGCATCAGAGAAAGTTCCCGCGGAGTCGCCCACTGAAGGCGCCTGCATTCCGTTCTTGGCCATTTCTCGGGTGACTGATTGTTCCGAGCTGATCCCACTCCCAAGCATCCCTTCGGGGTTACCGAGCTGAATCTGTTTTCCTAGATTTTCTATCGTCAGATTATTCGACATCTAGAGCTCCCTTTATCTTCCGATTTCCAAGGCTTTTTGAGCCATGGCTTTGGCCGCACCCATCGCCGTTACATTGGCTTCGTAAGAACGCTGCGCGCTGATCATGTTGGCCATCTCAAGAACGGTGTTGACGTTGGGCATTGCCACGTAGCCCTCTTCGTTCGCATCCGGGTGAGACGGATTGTAAACCATGCGGGGCGGGTTCGGGTCGTCCTGAATGTCGGTGACCTGAACTCCCTGAACCTGCTCGTCGAGTTGGTCCTGAAGAATCTCTCCAAAACTCTCGCGATCGGTTTGTGCCTGAAAAACAGCGTCTTTTCTCTTGTAGGGACCGCCATCTACGCCGCGTGTGGTCTCGGCGTTTGCGATATTGCTTGAGATCGTATTCATCCGCTTGGTTTGAGCGTCTAGCCCGCTTGCGCTTACGCGCATGGAAGAAAAGAAATCCATTAACGGTTACCTCCCCCTTCAGAGATTGCGTACTTGAGCATTCCTAGTTTCCGTTTCAGCATTTCGGCCGAAGCGTCATACAGCAATTGATTTTCGGCGAGCTCCGCCATCTCAGCAGAGCGATCCACGGTGTTTCCATCCAGCGATTCGACTCCATTGGGATCGTCATAAATTTCTGGAAAAACAGGATCCGTTGCTCTGCGCTGAATGTGTTCAGGATGACTGCCTTGGGCCTGAACTCCTTGCCCCACTCCGAGTGCCTCACGAAGCGCGCCCTCAAACTCCACCGACTTGGCTTTGTAACCAGGAGTGTCTGCGTTGGCGATATTGGCGCCAATCACGTTCTGGTTCAGCAAGCGCAAGTTCAGAGACGTATTGAGCGCGCCAATAGTCGAATCAAAACCCGAATCGCTCATGATCTACGCCCCCCTCTCTTGCGATAAAGTTCAAGTTGCATGCCCTTTTTACCGATCCTTCCGGTAACCACTGATCCAAACATTTCCAACACTTACTGACTGATCCCTCTCCCAACCGGAGAGGAGCCAGGCAAAAAGATTCTGCTGCAAGAAGATCACAGAGAAAATTTTGCCCGGCCAAGCCTGCTCCAACTAAACGCTGATTCCGAGATGCCTGTAGTCCGAAAGCTTGTTTCTCAGCGTTCGAATCGAGATTCCCAGAGCGCGCGCAGTGTGCGTGCGATTTCCCTGGTGGTAGTTGAGCGCTTTGAGAATAACCTCGCGCTCGATATCGTCGAGCGTGCGCCCTGGTTCCCACCCCGTCCGTTCGCTTTTCTGGGCAAGCTCTTCGTTGAGAATCCCGGTCATGGCATTACGTTCGAGCACGAGATCGCTCTGTGCGATGACTCCACCCAGTGTGGTGATCACCGAACGCTCGATGACGTTTTCAAGCTCTCGAACATTGCCTGGCCAAGCGTGAGACTGCAAAAGACCCAATGCCTCGGTGGAAATTCCGGTCAGGGATTTTCCGTTCCTGGAGGAATAGACTGACATAAAATGCTTGGCAAGAATCTCCACATCACCCACTCGCTCACGCAGCGGAGGAATGGTGAGATTCACGACGTTCAAGCGGTAGTAGAGATCCTCACGGAAACTCCCTTCGCGCACGCAGTCTGCGAGATTGCGGTTGGTGGTCGCGATGATTCGAACATCCACGCCGATCGGTTTGCGTCCGCCTAGGCGATCGACCTCTCCTTGCTGAATCACTCGCAAGAGTTTTGCCTGGAGACGGATATCCATTTCTGAAATTTCATCCAATAGAAGGGTTCCGCCGTTTGCGAACTCAAATTTTCCGGCCTTGCTGGAAACCGCTCCGGTAAAAGCGCCGCGCTCATATCCAAAGAGTTCGGACTCAAGGAGATTTTCAGGAATCGCAGCGCAGTTGATCGCGACAAACGTGCGACCGGAGCGCGTGCTGTTCTCGTGGACCAGGCTCGCCATGAGCTCCTTGCCCGTTCCGCTCTCACCTTGAATGAGTACCGTAGCCTTACTTTGAGCTACCGTCTTAGCAAGCTGAATCAGTTCCCTCATCCGTCGATCCGATGTGATGATTTCCGTCATTTCGAGCCCTCCTTGGCTGACAGGTTTCCGGCTTGATCGTTTGCTAACGCTTCAAGCGCGAGTTTTTTCCAAAAGTCCTCATCCTTGGACTGAGAAATTTTTTCTAATGCGGTTCGGGCTTTCTCTCGATCCGAAATTTTTCCGGTCTTTCCGAGAACGCGAGCATACTCGTAGAGCGCCTGGTTTCCGCCCTTGTTCTGGTCGACGAGGCGTGAGTAGGCCGTGGCCGCCTCTCCCCATTTGCTGAGACGCGCTAGTAGTTCTGCCTCTTCCAAAACAAGCCGCTCCAGAGTCGGCAACGCTGGTATTCCAAACACCGCACCGGTGTCGGACCCCTTCGCTTCGGTCTGTGTCTGCGATTTTTTCTGAAGTTCACGGTAAAGTTCGACTGCAATCCTAGGGTCGCCAGCCTTTGCATGGAGAGAAGCCAGCCACGCCATTGCTCTGAAATCTGACTTGTTGACCGCTGGCATCAGGACCTGCGCTTTGAGCGCATGTTGAAGTGCGGAGGCAGGCTTGCCCGCGACCTCATCGAGTCTGCCAAGCATGAGTTCGCGCTCGAATGAAAATGGCGACTCCTCCGAAATTTTTCCCAAGAGATCTCGGATTTTAAGTTCGCGTGCGTCGTTCGCTGCGGCTCCCAGTTTCTTATCCTCTTCATCCTTCGGCGCATCAGCTCGTGCTTGTGCAGGAGGCTGATTTCCTGCAACCCACAACGCTTTTGCCTCGCTGAAGTAACGCTCCGAATCCCTAACCCGCTCATCAATGTCGAACGGGCCCGTGCGTTTCTGAGACTCTTTGCCTTCGGCGGCCAGATCCCTGACTCGGCGTTTTTCCGCCAGCGTCAGTGCAGAAGCGTGTTTTTGCGCCAGGGTCTCAGCCCACTTTCCCATGCCCAGATCCGAGGCCGCCTGCGAAAGTTTGAGCAGGTAATCCGGATCCACCATCGCCGGAGTGGTGGGAATCGATTCAACATACTCATGATAAAATTTGAGCGCCTCGAGATTTTTTCCATTCGCGATGCGGTTCAGAACAGATTTTCTAAATACAGTCTGCAACAGGCCCGCAACGATGTGCCGCGCTTCGGAGCGGGCGTTTGCTTGCAGTTCGCGGATCGCCACGCTCACGGCCTCATCCTCGAGCCCCAAGCTGATCAGCGTGCGGACCTGCGCAAGTCCCCGGAAATCGCGGTAGCGATCCATCACCACGTGTCCACCGCCATCCATTTTTGCTGCATCCGTCTCGAAAAACCGGCGTGCGGCATCCGTCGACAGCCCACCGTGATCCCCACAAGGAAGCATGCGGAGTCGCGCAAGTGTCGCGCCCGGACTGAAGGGATGGCGATTAACTGTCTGATAAAACCTTTCTCGCATTTTGGCTCGATCCGAGTCTCCGGTGCGTCTCCCAGAAATCTCGGCCATTCTCAGGTACGCGCGCCAGCCGTTCGAGTTACTCGGAAATCGTTCCAGAAATTCTTCAAACGCTTTTTCTGCCCGATCAAATTGTCCGAGCCAATACAGTGCCTCGGCCCGGTTGAGATGAATCGCGGGATAATTTTTAGCCTGTTCCGGATAGACTTGAAGGACCTGAAAGTAACTCGCAAGTGCCTGGTCATGCATCAGCCGCTGCAGATAAAGATCGCCTAAACGAAAGGCTCCCGTCGCCTGCTGTTCGCGATCGCCCGCATTTCGCATGACCCACTGATACTCTTTTGCGGCACGGCCGGTTTGCTTCATGGCAAAAAGCGCCTCGCCGGCGCCCAGATGAAACACCCAGGTCAGTCTGTGCTTGCTGTGATTGGCGGCTAGCCAAAAAAAGGTTTCGAGGGCCGCGAGGTGATCGCCGCGCTCCAAGGTTTGAACCGCCAGGTACATCGCTGCATGCAATGCAACCGGCGAGGACTTGTTCTCAACGGTGATCACCTTGAGGAGCCGATGAGCGTCCTCTTTGTGCCCCAGCTTGATCATGGCGTTGGCGCGGATGAACCTCATCTCGGTTTCATGTGCGGATTTTTTGAACTCGTGATCAAAAAAGTCGATCGTCTTGATCGCAAGCGCATAGTTGCCTTGTCGATAAAGTCTCAGTGCCAATTTGTAATACTGGGAGTCCTGAGCGTCTGACTTGGGTTCGGCGTACGAGTACTCCGCATCGGCAGTCGTTACCGGAAACCATTTCTTGAAATCCAGAGGCTCGTGAACCGGAAAGAACGGAAGAAAAATATCCTGCCGATCAGAGAGCGGCTGCCGACAGAACCGCGCGACGTCGTCGGACTCCTCGCGCTCCTTGATGTTCGCGAGTCTTCGCGCCTGTCGCTGCTCGGCCTCGGTCTCAGCCTTGTGGATCGACGCCTCATAGTCTTTTCTCAGGGTCTTTGCGCGGGCTTCCGCCACCGTGGGTCCCGATTTTGGCCAAAAATCGATTAGATACTCAGAAGAAGCCCGATTGCGATAACGAAAGTTTTCCATGGCCGGTACGGCGGGCGCCTCAGGGCCGGTTGCGAACTTCCACATTCCAATGACCCGTACCCCAGCCGCCGATTCACGCAGGCTCAGGGTCTTAAGTCTCGGATCTCCCTTAGGAAGCCTTTCAAAATTCTCGATCCAGATTTTCTCTTCACCCAACGCCACGCCAAAATCCGCGAGGCTGATTCCTGGAAAAAACAGCTCAAATCCGCCCGGAATTTCTTTCCACCGAGTCTCCACCCCCTCATCGAGGCGAAATGCGATCCGGCTGTGTGTCTTGAATCTATGAATGCGAACGGGGTTTTGAGACGGGTCACCCGCAGACTCGAGCGTCAAAGCTTCGACGTTAGGGATTCCGATAAAAAGCGGAAGTATGAAGATAAAGGCGAGAGTCAACGGCGCGGCAACAGCCACGGCTCGAAGGGACCTGCGAAAACTGCGGACTCTTGCTGTTGTCTCGAGCATCCTGCTCTCTCTCGGGTTACTGCACTCGGACCTCTCGCCGCCTCCTCATGAAGCGACTTTCAGTCCTGTTCCAGTAGCGTTAAAGCAAGCCCGGTGCCAAATCTGCGGATTCTCAATTTACGAAACCCAATCGAGCTTTGCCAACTCGGCGGCGCCCCTCCAACCTCCCGTACCCTTGAGGAATTTTTTTACCAGGCAACTCCGACACTCCGGCAAACTTAGCCCGGACGGATTTGCCGGAGGACCCTCCGCTCCTTCCAAAAACGTCAGACAAGGCACAGTTTACGCCGAGCGCTTGACGGTCTACACTCGATTTATGACGTTTTTGCCCATCCCGATTTGCCGCCCCATTTGGACCGCAACTTTGACTTTCATCCTGGCCGGGGCAGGCGGACTCTGCGGCTGCGCGGTACTGGTCGGCAACGTAAAACCCGTCGACCAGAAATCAATTACCTACGGCGTCATGGATCTTTCGAAGGAGGATCCAAACTGGAATTCGCTCCTGCCAGTTCAGACTCGCTCAAAAGGCGTCACGCCCAGCGAAGTATCTGATGTCGCCTTTCAGTCAAAAAAAACAGCTTCGACGATCTCGCTCACGTCGGGCTGCCGAGCCGGAAACGAATCCCCCTCAAAAGATTTGCGTGAATTTTCGCAGCCCCTGTTTTCGAGCCTCACCAAGCTCCGCGACCGAAAAGAAAATGCACGGTTGGTGCAAAACGTCCCCGCCCTCGAAACCACCGCACACGGGGTGGCTGAAGGCCAGGATCTTGTCATTCGTACCGTAGTTCTTAGAAAAAAATCCTGCGTCTATGACTTGACGCTGGTTTCGCTGGCTCGCTTTTTTGTCGCTGAAACCGAGGCCTTCTCAAAGTTCGTCGAATCGCTTCGTCTGAAAGAGTGATATCCTGTCAGTTCTATGTCCATGATCAGCGCTGACTCGCGCGCGCATTCCGGAAGTTCCTGGTCCACACTTCAGTGGCAAAAGCTCACAGGAGCCGTTCGATTTGCCGGGGGCTTCAGCAAGCTCTCGATTGATGTTTTTAGGGAGCTTTTTAAACCGCCATTTTATCCGTCACTCACCCTCGAGCAGTTGCTGCGACTGGGTGCCCAGTCCTTCTTTCTGGTTGCAGTCACCGCACTGGCGACGGGCTCAGTCATGGCTCTGCAGTTTGGCTACGGCCTCTCAAAGTTCGGCGGCACTCTCTACACTCCGCGCCTGGTAGCGCTGACCATCGCACGAGAAATGGGTCCGGTCTTTACGAGTCTTTTGGTCGCGGGAAGAATTGGCTCCGGAATCGCAGCCGAAGTTGCCTCCATGAAGGTCACGCAACAGATCGACGCAATCCGCGCTCTCGGCACAAGCCCCATTAAAAGAATTGTGATTCCGCGGCTGCTTGCCAGTTTGATCGCGCTTCCCATTTTGACGCTATTTGCCGACTATATCGGCCTTTTTGGCGCAATGGTCGTCTCCATGGGCGAGCTCGGAATCAATAAAGAGTTTTTTCTCGCAAAAACGATCGAGACGCTCACCATGACCGATCTCCTCACAGGAATGTCAAAAACAGTGGTCTTTGGTTTTTTCATCTCCATCACCGCGTGCTGGAAGGGACTTCAAACCGAAGGCGGAACACAAGGGATCGGAAACACCACCACCTGGGTGGTGGTCACCTCGAGCATCTTCATCATGATCAGTGATTTCTTTCTGACTAAACTCTTTATTCTCACGGTTTATCCTCGCTACTAGTGCACCCTATGGAACCCACGACCCACTACGCACTCGAGATCAAAAATCTGAAAAAATCCTTCGGCGCAAAGTCGGTTCATCGAGGCGTTTCTTTTGGGGTCAAAACGGGTGAAATCTTAGGCTTGTTTGGGGGCTCCGGAACCGGCAAGAGTGTGATTCTGCGATCCATCATCGGACTTGAGACCCCGGACGAAGGAGAGATCCTTTTTCACGGCCGCAACATCGTGAACATCGGTGAGCTCGAGATGCCGCCCATCCGAAAAAAGATCGCCTATGTGTTTCAAAACGGGGCGCTCTTTGACTCGCTCTCGGTTGAGGATAATCTGGCCTACCCGCTGCGCGCTCACTCCAGCCTGAGCGATGAGGAAATCCACAACCGCGTCAATCAGATGCTCGATTTGATTGATATGCCCGGCACCAACAACCTTCTCCCAGCCCAACTCTCAGGAGGTATGCAAAAACGCGCGGGCCTTGCCCGAGCGATCATCCTCGAACCTGAGATCATCCTTTTTGACGAACCCACGGCGGGCCTCGATCCGCCCAATACCCAGAGACTGATCAGTAACATTAAAAAACTTAAGGCTCGCGGCAGTACGGGAATCTTTGTCACCCATGACATTCCGAGTGCATTCGAAATTGCCGATCGCATCGCCATTCTCTATAATGGAAAAATTCACGTGATTGATACAGTTGATAAAATACAGAAATCCAAAGACCCCTTAGTGCAGTCATTTATTCTAGGAGCTGGTGATGCCTAAAGTGAGTCCTCAATCCGATCTTAAGGTCGGCGTGTTTGTGAGCGCCGGCATCGCACTGCTTTTGTTTTCGGTCCTGGTGATCGGCAACAAGAGTCGTCTTTTTTCTCGGAGTAATCTCTATCCGATTCATTTTCAAAGCGTCGATGGCCTGATTGTCGGCACCAAAGTCGTCTTAAGCGGCGTGCGCGTCGGCGTGGTGGAAGAAATCGAGATGGACCCCGAAAAGCGCGACGTCTCCGTAATTGTCAGTGTTGCGCGCAAGTACGAGGACTGGATCCGCGCTGGTTCGACCGCGGAGGTCGCGGCGCAAGGAATGCTGGGCGACAAATTTATCCGAATTTCTCAGGGCGAAGCGGATCGGGAAATAATTCCACCGGGATCTGAGATTCCAAATGCCCCTTCGAAAGACATCACCCAGTTTATCTCCAAGGGAGACGAGCTCTTTGCGACGCTTAATGAAGCCGCGAGCACGCTGAACCGCCTGCTTAAACAGTTTGAAAAAGCCAATCGCTCCGAAAAAGTTTTTGATGGAATGGCGGAGACCGCACGCAACCTCTCGCAAGCCAGCTTCAAACTGAATCATGAGATGGAAAAATTCAGGTTGGGTGAAGCGATGACCAACCTCAACTCGATCCTAGAAAAAGTGAATAACGGAAACGGAACGCTGGGCGCACTCGTCAACGATCCGGCCCTTTATGACGATGCCAAGGCGCTCGTGGGCGGCGCCAATCGGAGCAAGATCGTTCGCAACCTAGTTCGCCAGACCATTGAAAAGTCCGAAAAAACCGCTCCTAAGACAAACTAATTAAAAGCTTTGAGGCTACGGAACTCTCTTGAGTCCGCCCTCGATGACGATCGTTCCGGCCATGCTCTTGACGCCGTAGTAGGATTCCAAAACCTCGGGCTGACCTTCCGCGGGCTTTTTGAGTCTCAAATTGTAAGCGTACTGGACGCCACCGCTTGCATCGAGCGTGAGGAGTGTGTCGTCGATCAGTGTTCCGGTTTTTTCATCGTCTTCAAAAACTTCGGTGCCACGGATCTCCATCACATTGGGGCCCCAGTCAGGACCCACAAAACCGCAGTCAGCCTTGTAATGTTTGGTTGTGAGCTTTTCAGTGAGGTGCTCAATGGAAATTTCAATCCGAGCACAGGGAGAGGTTTTCGTGCCCACAAAAGGAACGACTTCAATGATCTGTCCCGAACCCACCCAGTGTCCCGAAAAGTCCACGGCGTAAGCCGCGTTCGCAAGACCCAGACTCAGTGCCACACCCACTCTGACGAAACTGATTTTCATGGCTGGATCGTAAAGCGAGCGAGCCCGTTTTGGTAGCCCAGCTGCGTCAATTTTCAGACATTTTCAGCCCGCCTAGGCCAGCTCCCGCTCAGGGTCCGCAAAGATTTTTTGAACGGTCTTGGCCATGTGGCTCGCATGCACTCCGTCGATCAGGCGATGATCGAGCGTCACACAAATTCTAAGCACCTTAGCCACACAGAGTTTGCCCTCGCGAACCCAAGGCCTATCCATGGCGCTACCCACAGCCAAAAGAACAGGCACCCGCGAGTAAGGTACGAGTGGCGCAAAGGCCGTGTCGAGCCCAAGTGAGCCAATATTGGTAACCATACAGCTCCCAAAGGCATCGCGAGGTGATCCCAATAACGGGGTAAAAAGATTGAGCGTGTAGTTTACAAATGCGGCTAACCCCAAAAGACTTCGCACCATCCAGCCGGGAGCGGCGGCATTGTCTTTTTCACTTTTGCAAACGAAGCATCCTGGTGAGCACGAATCAGTGCGACCCGATCCTCCATCTCACGGCAAATCTCAATGATGCTCTTTTTGTCCGCATCTCGAATAGTGACTCCGGTCAATTCCTCTCCCTGTGGATCCGCTGCAACCTGAAAAAAGACGTCAATCGACTTCCTCGGATACAAACGCCCCAGACGTAACAGGCAGTTAACTCCAGGGTGCCTCTTGAATGTCTCAGCGATGATTCTGCCTACGACGTGAGTCAGCGTGACTCGCCTCCCGCTCTGAATCCTCAGCTTCTCGATGTAAGCAAGGACTGGCTCAGCGTCGATATCCATTGAGCCGTAAACACTCGGATCTCCCGGGTGACCCCAGGTACCGATCGCAACCTTACGCCAACTGCTCAGTCGCGCGGGCGCTTCCAGATCGACATTTCGACTCCAACCCAGGAAACTTTTCATAAGACCTGCGTTCCCAAAAAAAAAGAGGCCCGATCGCATGACGACCGAGCCTCATTCAATTCTCTCTCTAAACTACAGGCAAACTCAGTTGGCAGGAGCCTCGTCATTTTCCTGAGACAATGCCTTTTTGCCCACAGCTTTGATCATTCCGCGTTTGCGAAGCTTTTCAACCAGAGTCGTGCGGTTCATCTGCAAAAGCTCGCTTGCGCGATTCTTGTTGTTACTGGTGCGGGCCAAAGCCTGATCGACCAAGTGATTTTCAAACGCTTCGACGATGGTTTTGAGATCCAAACCCGTGTTTGGCAACATCATTCGTGGAAACTCAACAGCCGAAATCGCTCCCGCTCCCGCAGGACGAGATTCCGCATACTTGTGGAAAACGCGCTGAGGAAGGTCCGCCAATTCAATCTCGCCTTCGCCCTTGAGAATCACGATACGCTCGATGAGGTTTTCAAGCTCACGCACGTTGCCTGGATAATCGTAAGCAGTCAGTGCCTCAAGAATGGTCGCTGAGAGAGCCTGAACGTTCTTGTTGGTTGCCTGATTGATTCGGGTGATGAAGTGATTGGCCAACATTCCGATGTCGGTCTTGCGCTCGCGCAAAGACGGCATACGAAGTGGGATCACGTTCAAGCGGTAATAGAGGTCTTCGCGGAATTCTTTGTTTTGAACAGCGGCTTCAAGATCGCGGTTGGTTGCCGCAATGATGCGAACATCCACGTCAATCGTCTTCGAAGAACCGACTGCTTCAAATTGCTTGGTCTGAAGAACGCGAAGCAACTTCACCTGAAGATGCAAAGGGAGTTCGCCGACTTCATCAAGGAAAAGTGTTCCGCCGTGAGCGAGTTCAAACCGTCCAATACGATTTTGACTGGCTCCGGTAAATGCGCCCTTCATGTGGCCGAAAAGCTCGGCTTCAAGAAGGTCACCGGGAATCGCTCCGCAGTTCACAATCACCAGCGGCTTTGTAGCGCGTGTGGAATTTTCATGAATTGCGCGGGCAACAAGCTCCTTGCCTGTGCCGCTCTCGCCCGTGATCAGGATCGTGCTCTCGGTCTGTGAAACCTTACTGAGCGTTTTGAAAATATCCTGGATCGCGAGACTCTCACCCACCAACGGAGACCTTACTGAAAGCATCAATGCCACCCCTTCTTAACCCGTCCTTGAGTTAATTTTGTGTTGTCTTCTGCGCTAATTCTGTGTCGTTTCTGGCGCTGTCCGGCCGTTTCGCCAGAGTTTCAACACCCCCACACTTAAAAAGGCTAAGCAAAACTTGCCGCGCTGTCAAAAAATTTTCCAAAAAGATTTTCGAGCGCCAATTTCCCGTGGAATTTCCGGCTACTCTCGGCCCATTTGAGGCGTCCGGCTTTGGGTCAGAACTCAGTTCGGCACCACAATTGGACAGATGACCCCAATTTCCACGGGCGACTAATTTCTCACGAGCAGTACCCACCGGAGCCAAGAATCCGAGTGCAGATCACCGCGCTCGTAAATCCATGCAGCCGAACTCATGATCAATAAAAGAGATACGCCCCAGTAAATCCACTGAAGCCTGCTCTTGCGGCGTCTGAAATGTCTCCCGACTTCCATCGTGACAATAGACATGGGCACAGCCCAAAAGGGAAAACAGCGCGCCAATAGATAGACGTAGTTCATCTGGCTCTAGCTTAACGGGAACTGGAGTTTCGCTCAACCCCGCAGGCTGCGAAGTGCGGAAACCTGATCGGTACGCTCCCAAGTGAACTCAGGCTCGCTCCGTCCGAAGTGGCCATAAGCTGCCGTCTTCGAGTAGATCGGCCGCAGAAGGTTCAGCGACTCGATGATTCCAGCGGGACGAAGGTGAAACACTTCGCGCGCCGCGGTTTCAAGCTTTGAGAGAGAGACCTTTTCGGTTCCGTAGGCATTCACATGAACGCTGACCGGCTCGGCAACCCCAATGGCGTAAGCAAGTTGCACCAGGCAACGATCTGCGAGTCCGGCGGCCACGAGGTTTTTTGCTACATAACGAGCCATGTAACAGGCCGAACGATCGACCTTTGATGGGTCTTTTCCGGAGAAAGCCCCGCCGCCGTGCGCGCCGTGACCACCGTAGGTATCCACGATGATCTTACGACCGGTGAGTCCGCAATCACCCATCGGTCCGCCAATTACAAATCGGCCCGTTGGATTGATGTAGTATTTGGTCTTGGAATCGAGGAGCGCCGCCGGAATGGTCTTTTTGACCACCTCTTCGATCAGGGCTTCCTGAATCTGTTTGTGAGAAACGTTTTCGTCATGTTGAGAACTCACCACGACCGCGTCGATGCGCTTGGGCTTTCCGTTTTCGTACTCGGCGGTGACTTGAGTCTTACCGTCCGGACGGAGCCACGGAAGAGTCCCGTTTTTGCGCACTTCTGACAGCCGATAAGCCAATTTGTGCGAGAGGTCGATGGTGAGCGGCATGAACTGTTCGGACTCATTAACTGCGTAGCCGAACATGATTCCCTGGTCACCGGCGCCCTGCTCCTTCACGTTGTGAAGTCCTTGGCCCGTGGTGACTCCTTGCGAGATATCGGGTGACTGCCGATCGAGCGTCACCATGACTCCGCAAGTTTTGTAATCAAACCCTTTTTCAGATGAGTCGTAACCAATCTGCTTAATGGTCTCGCGCGCGACTTGCGCGTAATCCACACGTGCCTGAGTCGTAACTTCGCCGGCGATAACTACAAGCCCGGTAGTCACCAAAGTCTCACAGGCGACGCGCGCACGCGGATCCTGCGTGAGAATCGCATCCAAAACCGAATCAGAAATCTGATCGGCGATTTTGTCTGGATGTCCTTCGGTAACCGACTCTGACGTAAAAAGAGTGTTCAAGGCTTAGTTCTCGATATGAATCGGAAACTTCGGGGTAGTGCCTTTGTTTTGCTGGGCGCGCTTACGGTCTTTACCTTTGCGGGCTTTGCGAATTTTGCGGGCCATACGGGTTTTCCCAGTACGTGATGACATAAAAACGACCTCCAAATGATCGAAAATTGAGTGACCTTGAATAGCTTGGGCATGAGGGCAAAGCAAGGAATTTACTCACTTAGCTGGGCCAACCGACTCTCATGGGCGCAGCAAAACCCTCCGGTCCGAGCTTGCAAATGCCAACTCAGGGGCAGTGGAACCCATCTTGCGAACGCACTGCCTCATGAATCACCTCATCCAGACGGGTTTGTTCTTGGTTCTCGCGATTCTGAATTCACGCATGGCAATGGCCCAAGAAACCACTCGCGCCCCCGTGAATGCGGTACCGCGGACCGAATTAAGTGTCGGGGAACAAAGACTTTTGTATGTGCCTGGACTCAAACGCTACTCCCTCGGTGGCACCTCACTTAAAGCCCAGACTCTGCCACGCGAAGTTGATAGCGCGGACTCCTATCTACTCGTCAAAGCCCAATCTCCCGGATTCAGCGACCTTTGGATCTGGAAAGAAGACGGTGAGGCTGAGCACCGTCCCTTTTCGATTCAAAAAACCGCCCCCGAGAGTTCACTCAAGCGATCCTTGGTGGAGGGCCTCAGCGGCCTTCAAGAAGTCGAGATCTACCGATCCGGGGAGTCCGGAGTCAACCTTCGGGGTGAGATCAAAAGCGCACACGAACTGGCTCGAGTCGAAGCACTTTCACGAGGATTTCCAAAAGAGATTCAAAATGATTGCGAGCCGAGCCCCGCACTCCTTGAATCAGGCTTGAGACGAATCCAAGAATGGCTGGCAAATTCCAGCTATTCCACCCACCTCCGGGTGGAGCAGCACGGACTCAGGCTTTGGATTCGCGGGTCCTTGCCCCGCCCTGCCGAGCAGGCCGAGGTAGAAAAACAAATACGCGCGAAATTTGCGGCAGCTCAATTTGAAATATCTGCGCTCCCGGACTCCTCTCCCACCGTGCACTTTCGTGTCTATCTTTTGGAGCTTCGAAGAAACAGCTTTGGTGCCCTGGGACTGAACTGGCCTGCTGAGCAGCAGGCCGCGTTTCAAATCGTCACTCAGCCGTTTTTTGGAATCCGAAACGCTTTGCAACTCGACCTTGCCTTGCGAGCGCTCGAGGGCAATGGAAATGCAAAAGTCCTGTCAAAGCCCGAGCTGGTGGTTCGCACCCCGGGAGAAGCCGAGCTTTTCGCAGGAGGTGAAATCCCGATCGTGACCACTTCGAAGTTTGGCACTCAAGTCCAGTGGAAGCAGCACGGGCTTACACTCAAACTCAAAGTCACCCATAGCGCCGGAGATCAGATTCGCCTCGAAATTTTCACGGAAGTCAGTGAACTCGATCTCTCCACCTCTCAATCTGAAATTCCTGGAATCCAAGCCAATCGTCTCAAAACCCAAGTCGACGCGCGCTTTGGCTCTCCTCTTTTTTTATCGGGCCTTCTCAAGCAAAACACGCGTGAGCAGGCCAGAGGACTTCCGGCGCTTCGAAAAATTCCGATCCTGGGTTCGCTTTTTGGGTCCAAAGATTACCTCAATGAACAATCCGAACTGGTCGCGGTCCTGATTCCCAGCGCAACTCCTCCGCCTGCGCCGATGGAAAAAATATTGCCCCAGATTCCCGCCTTGCTCAATCCCGCTGTCGAAAACGTTGCGGCACTGCCGCGAAAATTTTTTCCAGAGGATTTTCCAGAAGCGATGCGAGGTGAAAGATGAATACATCGAGCTGGTTTCGGCGAATTGACGATCTTCTTGCCGACTCTGATGTCACCGATCTTTGCATTAACGGTGCGCAAGGAATTTTTGTGGACCGCGGCACAGGAATGCAGTCGGACACGATCCAAGGCACAGGCGCCTCCATTCCGTCCGAGCCTGAACTCAAAAACTGGACTCTAGAACAACTCTCACGAGCCGGTAAATCATGGGACGCCAAACATCCTTTTGTGGACGCAACCCTTCCCTCCGGACATCGACTCCATGTGGCCTTTCCACCGGTCGCGCGAAATGGGATTTTGGTCTCCCTCCGGCGCCTGCCGACCTGCAGCTCCACATCGGGCTCACGGCGATGGCATCAGAGCGAAGCACTTTACTCACAACTGGTTAAGATCGTCAGAAACCACGAATCTCTTTTGATCTCGGGTGCGACAGGAACCGGAAAAACCACGCTAGCCAGCGATCTCCTCAGTGAAGTCGATCCTCGCGAGCGAATCATCGCTCTCGAAGACACCCCAGAGCTTGCTCCCGCCCATCCTCACTTTCTCTCACTCATCAGTCGTACCGCGAACTCAGATGGTGCTGGCGAAGTCACCCTGCGAACCCTTCTCCGACAGACGCTGCGTATGCGCCCCGATCGCCTCATATTAGGCGAATGCCGCGGGCCTGAGGTGCTCGAACTCCTTCAGTCGCTCAACACCGGACATCAAGGAGCGATGGCAACCCTTCACGCCAACTCTCCGCGCGAGGCGCTCAAGCGCATCGAACTGCTTTGTCTGCTCGCCGGAAACGGTCAGTTGACCTCGCTTGCGATCCGCGAACTTTTGGCATTGGGGCTTCAATGGGTGGTTCAGATGAAGCGTCACGAGGGAGTTCGCCGCATTTCTGAAATCTGGAAACTTGAAGGCCGGGAAGGCGACACGCTTCTCATGAGAAAAATCGAACTCAACGGCGCGAAAACGGGAACGCTCGCCACCTGAAGGAGACCCCGACCACGCGGCAGCTCTGACGTTATTTTTTTAACGTTCGATTGGATTGATGCGGTTTTAACCCATTTTTCAGATAGGCCTCACGCTGCAAAGGAGTGATCTCAAACTGCTCGTCAACGATCGCCTGAACCGAACTTTTGCCTTCTTGGGCGATCCAGTCAGCCACGTAGGCAGCAGCCAATTTTTTCGCGACAGCTCCTAGTTTCCTCTGATTTTTTTCAAGCAGGACAAACGCCGAGTTCGTGTCTGAATCCACTTGCTGAGTCTTTCCCTCGGCCACTTTTTCGAGAATAAAGACGGTACCTTGATTTCTAGTGCGATCAATAAGACGCCAGTCGACCGCGCCCTGTTTGATTGAAACGCGACTGAGTTCGTGGGGTGGCTGAGGTTTCGAGTCCGGACCCTCCGACGCGCGAGCGTCTTCAATCAAATAGGAAAGTGCTTTTGAGGTGAAATTCACCGCTGCGAAAATCACCTGATCCCTGAGGCTCCGAGGGTGCAAGTGGGCCTTTTGATCCGAGCAGGAGTTCAATCGATAGGTCCTTGGATTCGAATAGTGCCGGCCGTAGAGGCTGCTTTTTTGCTGAAAATCCGAATACCATCTGCCTTTGTAAAAAATTTCGATATGGCCGTAAGCGTTGCTGTTGCCTCGCGAAGGCGGCATTACCTTGATATCAAAATCCTTGGGCGGTTGAAGCGAGCCAGACTGCTGCTTGAAGCAAGAGTCTTTTGTTCTCCAGTGGGACAAGTACTTTTCGCTGTAGTCTTTCGCATTGGGTCCGTTCGCAGGCCCTTGACCAAAAAGCGCGTTGAGACTTTGTCGAACACCGCGAGCGCAATACCCGCTTCCCTGCTCTGGCAAACTTGCCAGACGCTTTTCAAAAGCCAGAACATTCAATCCTTCGACAGGCGCATGGGTCGATTCTGATGACAGTCCCACGATGGCGGGTTCGGCGCACGCCTCACTCCGCGCCCCAAGTGACTCCAGATCTTGGTCAACCGACTCACGCATGGAAAACGCGTTTCTAACGTCCTCTTGCGATGACTCTGACAAGGAAGTGGTTGATGGGCCCGACGGTAAAAACCCAGACGAGTCATCAGGACGAACCTTGGCGGTTCCGCTGCCTCCCGGGCACGCGATATTGAGAACACTCAAAGTCAGAACTCCGAAGAATGCAAAAGACCGGAGGCTTTGTCTCAAACCAGAACTCATCCCTTGATGGTATTGTGAGGGCCTCAATACGGCAAATGCAGTTTCGGCCAGCCCATGCGTTTTAACTCGAAAACCTTGTCACCTTTAGGTTAGACCCTGCTCATGACTCCCGCTCGGCGAACGATCGAACCTGTGCATAAGATTTGGTTCGTAAAACTCAACAACACCGACGGTTCACGCGCGCTCTGGCTCAAGTTCGCTGTTCTCACTAGCCACAACGGTTTCAAACAAGTCGCCGAAACTTGGGCCGTGTTTTTTAATCGAGCAGCCAATCGCGATATTCAAAAGGCCGGATTCAAACAGACTTACGACCTCAAGGCATTTCACGGCACTTCTCCAGAGACCGGCCCAGGAATTCAAGTGGGTCCCTGTGTGCTCAGCCAACAAGGATCGAACGGAACCATTCAGTCTAAAGGCCGCACCATTCAATGGGATCTGAAATTTCAGCCCCGCCAGGACGCGCGATTTGATCTTATTCCAGAGGTTCTTACTCGCCTTAAACTCTTTAAGAGTCGCTCAGAAACCCCTGCCGAAGACCTCGAAATCAGCGGCACTACGACCATCGACGGCGAGGAGTTTCATTGGGAGCGCGCCACCGGAATGATGGGTTTTAGAAGCCAGCCGCTGGGTGGAAACGGCTTTGTCTGGAGTCACTGCAATAGTTTTGTGGACTCCTCGGGTAAACCAGCCGATCTGGTCTTTGAAGGCTGCAACATGGACCTACCCGGCAGACGCTGGATTCCGCTGCCTCGCGTGCGTTCTTTCTTTTTTCTTTACGGCGGAAAAAAGTATGACTTCAACACAGTCTGGAGCGCGCTTCATTCGCGGTCAAAAAGCAGCCTGACTGAGTGGAAATTTCAGGTGGACCAAGGCGAACTTTCGTTTCGAGGCCTACTCAAAGCTCAACATCGGGATTTCGCGGGACTCACCCTAGAGGACACCTCCGGAAGTTTATTTTACTGCGCAAGCTCCAAGCTCTCGGACCTTGAAATCCTCGTGTACCGCTCTGGAAAACTCGAAGCTCGTTTTCGCGCGCCGGGCACTGCCGCTTTCGAAGTGGTGGGTCATTCAAAAAGTCCTTACGTGGCTTCCCTTTTGTAAGAAAACTTCGCGAAACAGGCCTTTTCCACCTCGCGGAAACTTCCAGGGGTGGCCTCCCAAAATCAGCGAAGCCGCCAGCCACCACGCGAGCAGCAAAAAAAACCATGCGCAGCCCGGGCTAGTTCGATCAGCCTTCATAAAAGCCCCCCACGACCCCGCCCCAACAAAAATAAAGTGCAACAACGAGCTGTCCCAAAACCGAGGGAGCCACGCAAAAGAACAATGGCTTGAGTGCTCGGGTGCCAAGGAGCGAGAGTTCGCGCTCCACCGAGACTTTGAAGTCCTGCTTCAACGCTTCCAGACCGCCTTCGATTCGCTCCACGCACGGCGTCCCCTCCATCAAACTCACTTGAATCGCACGCCTGAGCGCGGAACCGACTGAAACAATCTGGGCTGCGGAGCCACGAGAACCGCGACTTTCGCTGCTCTGCGAGTCACTCCAGACCGAGCTCCCCCAGAGTGACGCCAACTTGGGCTCATCACGGGCGAGTGGCTCGCATGAGCGCTGCCATGCGATATCCGCTGGGTGTCCAGCACGAATCAATCCCAAGAGTCTTTCTCCCGTGCAATTGACCGCCAAAAACCACGACCGTTGCTCGGGCAAAAGTCCTCCCCAGCGCGCGCGCGCAGCCATCGAAACAAGCCAGAGCATCGCCACGCAAGCCATCAACAAACCTGCCACGCAAGCCATCAGCCACCCCGCCGCGTGGTCTTTCATTCCCGGCAGGAATGCATAAAGAAACGCGCCAAAAACCGGCACGAGCAGCCCACATGCCAGCGCCTGAACCCATGCTTGCGAGGAGCGAGCTTGAGCTTCTAAAAGCGCTGTAGATTGCTCTTTTGCAAGCGCCCGAATTCTCCGGATGGTTGGCAGAAGGCTAGCTCCGGATGCGCGAAGTTCCTCCAGGCCATCACAAAGCAGCGTCTGCCAAGGTTCGGGGAGTTCCCTCAGGGACAGCCAGTGATTTTCATCAGGCACCATCCCGGCCTCGAGTGTTTCTTGGAGTCCGTGCAAAACGTTTACAACCTTTTGGAGTCCGATTCGTTCCCGTTGAATTGCCCAGAGAAAACTGGAGAGAAATTCGACGGGTCGGCTACCCGTGAAAACAAGACGGACTCCGATAATCAGTGAGAACCAGACGGAAAACCAATTCGCCATGACCGACACGCATTGCAAGATCCGAGACAGGTCAGCCGCGACAAAACCGTGCTTACTGGTACTGGGCCAGGACTCCTAGATCGTATCTCGGATTTTCTTGGTTTTGCTTCTGAGACGGGCGAGAAAATCCGCACCCTCTTTTTTTGCATTGGACGCAGGATCTGTGGCTTCGCCGGTAGGTCGCCCCGAAGAGGTCTCGATTTCCCTGACAGGATCAAAAGAATCTGCCCGATCCAAACTCACCTTTGGGACGTCCGAGCTCTGCCCTTCTTTACCTCCGCGACTGTAAAGGAGCCTGTTCTCAAAGTCCGAGGCACTAGCTGCCGCCGATTTCGCGGTCTCAAGAGTAATCACTCCCGAAAGATAGAGCTTGAGAAGGTGCTGTTCAAAAGTCTGCGTGCCCAAAACATCGCTGCTCTGCTCGATAAACTCATTGATACCACCGGTTTTTTCCGGGTCCAAAATGCATTCCTGGATTGCGACCGTGGAGATCATGATCTCCTGCGCGGCAACACGCCCATTTCCGTCAGCACGGTCGAGCAAACGCTGGCTGATCACGGCCTTGAGATTGTCCGCGAGACGAAGTCTCGCCATTTTCTGTTCGGAGGGTGGAAAGAGCGACACCAGCCTTCCGATGGTTCGCCTGACGTCTGTCGTGTGAACCGTCGAAAAAACCGCGTGCCCGGTCTCGGCCGCCTTAAGCGCCACATCAACCGTCTCTAAATCTCGCATTTCTCCCACCATAATGACGTCAGGATCCTGCCTGAGCGCCGAGCGCAAACCCGACCCAAAGCTTTGCGTGTCGCTTCCGCTCTCACGTTGCGTAATCGATGCTTTTTTTTGCGGATGAAGAAACTCAATCGGATCTTCGATCGTTAAAATGTGCAGATTTTGGGTCGAATTCAGGTGATTTACCATGGTAGCAAGCGTCGTGCTCTTTCCAGAACCGGTAGCGCCCGTCACCAAGATCAAGCCGCGATCGCTTTCGGCAATCGACTTCAGCACCTGAGCCAGGCCGAGATCTTCAACCGTCGGAATTATTTGGTTGATCAGGCGCATGACGATTCCGAGACGCCCCTTATGCCGAAATACATTGCAGCGAACGCGAGCTCGCTCCTGGAATCCGTAAGCACAGTCAAAATCCTGAAGCGTCTCAATCGCTGGGGGATCATTGTGCTGAGCAGCCAAAACTTTGAAAATTTCCACCAACTGTAAGCGTTCGGTGGCCGGGCGATTCAAGGGGATGAGGTCGTTGTTCTTGCGGAATGCAGGGGCCAAACCTTCGCGGAGATGAATATCGCTGGCACGCTGTTCGATCGCTTCGTTCAGAAGTTCTTCAAGAAGTTTCTCCGCTTCGCCTGCCTGGGTCATCGATCGGTCCTTTCATAAACCTTATCTCCGAGCTCGCTCAGCAATCTTTCGACGTCCTCGGCAAATCCTGCCGGAATCGACAACTCAAGATCGCAGTAAGAGCTCCCCGGAGGACTATCGAGGGTCGAGTAGCTTGCGATTCCCTCGTAAGACTCCAACAAATGATAAATAAAGGCCGAGT
Organism: Bdellovibrio sp. ZAP7; assembly: GCA_945865865.1. Lineage (GTDB taxonomy): Bacteria > Bdellovibrionota > UBA1018 > UBA1018 > UBA1018 > CAMBEX01. Next base: position 8,135 of record CAMBEX010000004.1, on the reverse strand, counting down.
CCTGCTTGCGAACCCGAATCACGCGAGTCAGAACTTCATGCGCGCCTTGTTTATTCATTCTGTCCCACTTATTCTAATGATATGTCGATCAGGCTCAAGCGCGCACGGTCTTTTCTCAACTCCCCCCGGCATTCCTGGATTCCAAATGCCACCCTCGCCATTGTTCTCGTCGGTGCTTCCTCGGCCGCCTTAGGCTGCGCGGGCGCTACAAAAAATCGCGAAGAATTCGAGGCAAAACAGGCTAAACATTTCGACGAGCTTCAAACTCAGATCAGCACATTGAGCCAGCGCATCGAATCTATGGAAGGCCGTCTCACTGGCCTCAACGACAAAGTTGATTCGGCGCGGATCAGCCTAGACAGCCTAGTGAGCACCCAAAGACTTAAAGGCCAACCCAGCCCCGAACACCCCGCCGATGATTCTGGCGTTTCGGTTCCAGTTCAGCGGGCCTCCGGCGATCCCGAGGCCGACTTCGTCAATGACTTGGCGATACAGTCCTATCGAAAGGCCATGATTTTTTTTGATGCTGAAAAGTTTTCGGAGTCTGTGCTCGAGTTTTCATCATTCCTGGAGCAGTACGCCGACCATGCTCTTGCAGGATCCGCGCAGTTCTACATCGGCCACTCCTATATGAAGCAAAAAGAATACAAATTAGCGCTTCAGGAGTTCAATCGCGTCCTGACTTCGTACGACCGAAGCGCGCATGTCGCTGATACCCTGCGCCAGATGGCTGCGGCCGAAGACCTGCTCAAGATGCGCGAGGATGCGGCAAAACATCGCCAACTCCTGCTTTCACTTTTTCCGAACTCTCCGGCTGCCGAAAACGGGGAACTCGCAAAAATGAATTCTCAAGAAATCGTTCCAGCCAAGAAATCCGAGTCGCCGACAGACAACTCAGCCCCTGCGGCTCCCGACCTGGATCCGCCACCCACTGCTCCGATTCCAGCCACTGAAAGCGCGCCCCCCGGATGAATAATCGATGAAAATAAAAATCCCCTCGCTCACTCTCGGCGTAGTGGTGGCTCTCACTGCCGGAAGTCCGCTTACGCTTGTGCAAGCCGCGACCCCGCGCAATGTTGAAAGAGAAACACTCGAACTCTCCAAGAGTCTCAAACCCATTCCAGATGAAGAATGGGCCGTTATCGCTGGAGAAAAAAAGTCTGAAAAATACGAAATCGCTCGCGGCGATACGCTCTATGGAATTTCTAAGCGGCTCTTTGGCGACGGTAAATACTGGCCAAAGATCTGGGCCCTCAATAACGGCAACATCACCAATCCTCATTTAATCCGGCCAAAAAACCTCATCGCGTTTCTTCCCGGCTCGGGGAGCTCATTGCCTGGAATTTCTATTCAGCCAAGAGATTCGCTCGACTCCCCGTCCACCGATGAACCCGCCTCAGAAAACTCTCAAAAAGCATTAAGAAATGGGCGTTCTCAAGAGTGGCGCGACTTACCCCCCCAATCCTGGGAGCAGGTTCAAGTCGTGCTGCCACCCGAAGTTGACCCGCAAGGATTTGATCTCAAAAGTAAGTACGAGATTCCCACCACGTCGGGATTTGAGCTGATTGCAATTGCCGCTACCGAAACCGTTCCGTTCATTGGGACAATCCGAAATGCGAATACACCGAAAGTTTCGTTGACCCCAGGCGACTTGGTCCAAGTGGAAAGCTCCAGTGAGGGAGGCCTTCAGGTGGGTGAATCCTACGCGATCACTTCGAGTCCACACTCGTTTGAAACCGGGCTTTTCGGCCGCAACGGCTACTCCTACCCGATTCTCGGAAAGGTGCAGATCACCGGAGTCCGCGATGATGTCTATTCCGGGATCATCACACAGGCCAGCAGCCATATTCCTCGCTCCAGCAACCTGATCCCGATTCCTCCGCGGGTAAAAACCGGAACGCCGATTCCCGGCAAGTCTGAGCTCGACGCGACTCTGCTTCTAAATCGCGCGCTTTCCACCGAGATTACCGCGCAACATCAGCAAGCGTTTATTGACCGAGGCTCCAGCGACGGAGTTGAGCCCGGAATGGTATTTCGCTCCTACCAACTTGAAGACCCCTTAAGTCGCGAAGGTTTTGACGAGCGTTGGATCGTCGAAGGCGATTTCATGGTCGTTCAAGTCAGCCCGGAGTTTTCTTCGGTGATCGCGATCAACAGCACCACTGAAATTAAATCTCGAACTCGACTCACGCTGCTGCAAAACGTCTCCGATCTCTTGAAAAAACGGACCGTCGGCGAAAAGCGAGTCAGCGACAAGCTTGACGATATTGAATCTCTGCGAAAAGAGAGCCCCATCGGTCCGGGCGAATCGAAAGAACTCGATGAACTCGAAGCACACCCTGAACCCGGAACCGCAGACCCTTCGGATGTGATTTTACCCGAGGAACTTCCTCCACCTCCTCCAGAGGGCGAAGAGCTCGAAGAATTGAAGGAACTCGAAGAGGCGACGCCACAAGAAGTACCGTCAGTGGAGTCTCCCGAGCCTCAAAGCTCCCCTTCTCCCGAACCCACGGAAGCTCCTCCCATCGAGGAACAGCCTCAGGTCGATTGATTCAGATACCGGCCGCACAGTTCGCTTTTCATCGGCCTGATTGAATTCACACGGCTCGTTTCGCGCATGATTTTGCAACGAGCGCTTCACCATGAATGCACCCGTTCACACGCTTTTTCCTCTCTCCCACCCCGATCTGAAGATCTGGGATGTTCAATACCCACCACGCCAGCTTCACATCCAGGGTCACGAAAGCGCTCTCTCGCTCTTCAACCGCCTCCCCAATATGGGCCTTGCCGTGGTTGGAACCCGAGCACCCCAGCCGCGTTCGCTTGTGCGCCTCAAAAATCTGATCTCAGCACTGGGCTCTTCAGGCGGGGCATCAGGGCTGGTCATTATTTCTGGATTTGCCCGAGGCGTGGACGCATTTGCTCACGAGGCTGCGCTCGATGCGGGTCTTCCGACGATCGCAGTGCTCGCAGGAGGTCTCGATGTTCCCTACCCGTGGCAAAACGCACAGCTCAGAAAGCGGATCGTCGAGCAGGGTGGACTGCTTGTCAGTGAGGTTCCGATGGATCACTATCCGCAGCCAGGACAGTTCATCAAACGCAATCGCCTCATTGCGGGTTGGTCGAAGGCCACCGTCGTCATTGAGGCTAGCGTTCGTTCGGGTGCACTCAACACAGCAAAATGGGCGAGAGAACACCACATGACGACCTACGCCGTTCCTTGTTTTCCCGGCGATCCCGCACTGGCGGGAAATCAAAATCTCCTCGATCGCCATGAAGCACACCCACTTTGGGGTGCATTCAGCCTGGGCGAAACATGGAGCGGCCTCTATTCCCTGCGGGATCAAAATGAAACGGCGCAACACCGGAGTGGGAATGCGGAAACTCAGTCTGTTACGCCCACAAATGACGAAGCGATCCTCGCGCAACAAGTCGCCCAACATTGCGCTACTCAAGCGGGCGCAACTGTTCACGAACTTTTGGACTGGGCTACCGAACAAAAATGGCTACCCCAGCGCTTTTTTGAATCGCTCCAAGGCGCCCTGCAAAAGCAACTCATCTTGGATCGAAATGGTCTGCTCTTGAAAAATCCGAAAAACTCCCGCTAGATAGAGAGCATGGCAAAAAAGGGCCTCGTCATTGTCGAATCGCCGTCCAAGGCAAAAACGATCCAAAAGTACCTGGGACGCGATTACATCGTCAAAGCCAGCGTGGGACACATCAAGGATCTGCCCAAGAGCAAGCTCGGCGTAGACCCTAAAAAAGGATTTGAGCCTGAATACCAGGTCATTCCGACCAAGGCCAAGATCATCGAAGAACTCAAAAAGGCGTCTGAAAGGGCTCCTGATCTCTACCTGGCTACCGACCCGGACCGTGAGGGCGAGGCTATCGCCTGGCACATCAACGAGGAGCTCAAAAAGAAGGGCAAAAAAAGTTACCGCGTCCTATTCAACGCCATCACCAAGCCCGCCATTTTAGAGGCGATGAAAAATCCTCAAAAACTCAACGAAGACAAATACAACGCGCAGCAAGCTCGCCGTATTTTGGATCGCCTGGTGGGTTACAAAGTCAGTCCCCTTCTTTGGGATAAAGTAAAACGCGGAATTTCCGCCGGCCGTGTCCAGTCCGTCGCCCTCCGGATCATCGTGGACCGCGAAGCCGAGATCAAGGCATTCAAGACCGAAGAATATTGGGAAGTCGAAGGTACGTTCTCAAAGGACGGCATTCCTTTTAATACTCGTCTCTTCAAAACGAACGGAAAAGACCCTGAGCTTCCCAGTCGTGCGGCAGTCGATCAGCTTCTCTCGGATCTCAAAGGCGCCTCGTGGAAGATCGACTCGATCGAGCAAAAAGAACGCTCACGAAAAGCACAGCCCCCCTTCATTACGAGTCGTATGCAACAGGAGGCAGCAGGAAAACTTGGATTTAGCGCAAAAAAAACCATGACCCTTGCGCAAAAACTCTATGAAGGGGTCGACCTGGGAGACGCTGGCACGCACGGATTGATTACTTATATGCGTACCGACTCGGTCCGTGTCGAGCCTGTCGCGCTCGCAGGTTGCCGTGAATACATCGCCACTCACTTCGGCAAAGAGTATCTTCCGGCCGAACCCAACGCCTACGCTTCCAAAAAGTCAGCCCAAGAAGCGCACGAAGCCATTCGTCCGACCTCACTCGAATTCAATCCCGAAAAAGTTGAAAAGTTTGTCGATAAAGATGAGTTTCGCCTCTATCAGCTGATCTGGAACCGCTTCATTGCTTCTCAAATGACTCCCGCGATTTACGATCAAACCGCCGTCGATGTGGTGACCTTGGATAAGTCGGGCCATAGTCAGCGCTTTCGCGCGACTGGATCAGTGATCAAGTTTCCTGGCTTTACTGCCGTTTATACCGAGTCCCAGATCGAGTCCCAGGTTTCGAAGCGCGGTGCCGAGGACGAGAGCAACGCTTCGGACCGCACGCTGAAGCTTCCGAAAATCAAAGAGGGGGACGACGTAAAGAACACGGCAATCGATCCGTCTCAACACTTTACGCAGCCCCCTCCTCGCTACTCGGATGCATCCCTGATTCGGGATCTTGAAGAAAAAGGCATCGGCCGTCCTTCGACTTACGCGACTATTCTTTCGAACCTTCAAGATCGTGAGTATGTCGAAAAGCGCGCGACCCGCTATTTTCCAAGCGAACTTGGAACCGTGGTGACCGAACTCCTCGTGGCTTCGTTTGCCGACTATTTTAACACTGAGTTTACCGCGGGAATGGAAGACCAACTCGATTTGATCGAGGAAGGCAAAGCTGACTGGCAAAAGATGATGGCAAAATTTTGGAAGCCCTTCGAGAAAACTCTCGAAGCGGCCAAAATCCAAATGAAAAACGTCAAACGCCAGGAAGTGCCAACCAAGGTTCGCTGCGAAAAATGCGACCACACCATGGTCATCAAATGGGGAAAACTAGGCTCGTTTCTCGCTTGCTCGAACTATCCTGAGTGCAAAAACACGCAAGACTTCCGCAAGGATGATGACGGAAACATCGTGATTATCCCGAAAGAGTTCACTGACAAGAAGTGCGAGAAATGTTCGCAGCCGATGATCGTGAAAGCTGGAAAGTTCGGAAAATTTCTGGCCTGCAGCGACTACCCCAACTGCAAGTTCACACTCGCCATCACCATGGGAATTCCATGCCCCTCTTGCGCTGACGGCGAACTCACTCAAAAGCAGTCGCGCTATCGCCGCATCTTCTACAGCTGCAATAAGTGGCCGGCCTGTAATTTCGCGCTCTGGGACAAACCCATTCAAACGCCTTGTCCGGACTGCAAGTTTCCGCTGCTGACCGAAAAAATCACCAAGCGCCAGGGCCTGGTCCACAAGTGCTCGAAAAAAGAATGCGGCTATCTCGAAGTGATCGACCCGAACCCGCAGGCCGCACCCGAAGCCGCTGCCGGCTGATTTCGATCAGGCCTTAAATTCGCGCAAAAGCGCGTGTTTTCGTACCTGACGTGCAAGCGCGAGATCCACGAGCCGCGACAAAAGCTCCGAGTAGCCCATTCCAGCAGCCTCCCAAAGCTTGGGATACATACTGATCGAGGTGAAGCCCGGAATCGTGTTCACTTCATTGAAGAAAAACTTTCCACTCGTGCGATCAAGAAAAAGATCCACGCGCGCCATCCCTTCGCACTCAAGCGCCTCAAAAATATCGCGCCCCAGCTGCTGGACGATACGAATCTGCTCGAGGTTCAGATCGGCCGGAATTTTCAAAACTGCGCCATTTTCGTCGAGATATTTGGCTTCGTAAGAATAAAATTCGTGAGTCGGAACAATTTCACCCACGACGCTCACCAGCGGTGCGCCACCAGCCTCAGAGTTTTCCATGACCGCAATCTCGATCTCTCGTGCATCGACAGCACGCTCGACGAGCACCTTGGTGTCGTATCGAAACGCGTCTTTAACGGCTTGATCAAAATTTGCCGCCTCGCGAACTTTGTGAACACCCACGCTTGAGCCCATGTTGGCGGGCTTCACAAAAACCGGAAAGCCCAGCTCACGCTGAACCCTTTCGCGAACCTGGCCCATTTTTTCAGAACTCTTGAGCCAAGCTCCGGTTCGAAGCGAAACAAACGGGACAATCGGGAGCCCTGCATCGCGAGCCAGGCGTTTTGCCACATCCTTGTCCATTCCTACCGACGAAGCTAAAACTCCGCAGCCCACGTACGGGACTTCAGCCAGCTCCAAGATTCCCTGAATCGTCCCGTCTTCGCATAGCGGCCCATGAATCACTGGAAAAACTACGTCAAACTCTATCGGCGCCACCTTGTGGCCAGCGTTTTCTAGGGCAACAAAAGCGCTCTTACCCTGAGCAACCTCTGGGAGCAGCGCCACCGGAATAGCGTCAGGAAGAATGGCAAGAACCGCTGATTTTCCCGCCAACTCCGAAATCTTGACTGAATCGTTTAGTAACCAGCGCCCCTGCTTATCGATGGCTACGGAAATCACCTCAAACCGATTTCGGTCGAGGTTTCGAACCACCGAAGCCGCCGAACGCAGGGAAACTTCGTGTTCCCCGGAGCGACCGCCATAAAGCACTGCGACACGGATTTTCTTTGAGGCTGGCATAGGACTCCGTTCCTTCTCCATTTTGCAGCGGGCCCATCGCTTGCGCCAATAAGAATCCTTTTGATTCACAAATAAAAGCGCACTAAGGTCGTGAAACTCGATTTTTAAGAGCTATCTCCGGGAGACGTTTTAATGTCAGATCATACCTTACATTCGAATATTTGGGATTCGAGCGAACTTTACAGAAACTCAGTGCTGCAGCTTCACGAGGCCGCAGCAACTATGAAGCTCGATCCAAACATCGCTACGCGCCTAGCCTATCCCAAACGCGCGCTGTGCGTGAGCGTTCCCATCCGTCTTGACGATGGCAGCATCAAAGTCTTCGAAGGCTACCGCGTTCAACACAATATGACCCTTGGGCCCGGCAAAGGCGGAATCCGATTTCATCCAGAAGTTTCGCTTTCTGAAACTGCAGGCCTTGCGATGCTCATGACCTTCAAGTGCTCACTCGTGGGCCTGCCTCTGGGCGGTGCCAAAGGGGGAGTCCGCGTTGACCCGACCAAGCTTTCGCGTCAAGAAGCTCAATCGCTGACCCGTCGCTACACGACAGAAATCAGTATGCTCATCGGGCCTGATAAAGATATTCCGGCACCCGATGTCGGCACCGACGGTCAGACGATGGCGTGGCTCATGGACACCTACTCGCAAAACAAAGGCTTTGCGATTCCAGGCGTCGTGACCGGCAAGCCCATTGAAATTGGCGGTTCACTCGGTCGCGCGGAAAGTACCGGGCGAGGCGTCGTTTACACGATTCAGCACGCAGCAAAACACCTCGCACAACAAGGTAAGCCGAGTCCCAAGATTGACGGAAGCACCACGGTTGCAGTCCATGGTTTCGGAAAAGTCGGTTCCGTTGCCGCTCAAGAAATCTTCGATTTGGGCGCAAAGGTCATTGCCGTCTGCGATGTGAGCCACGGACTTTACAACAAGTCGGGACTCAATATTCCAGATGTGATCGCCTACATGAACACCCATCGAACACTGAATGGGTATCCAGAAGCGGATGCGATTACTCCTTCTGAGCTTTTA
>CAMBEX010000003.1 GCA_945865865.1 Bdellovibrio sp. ZAP7 | reverse complement strand
GAGCTTCACACAATTCCTTATTTCTATCCCGGCGAGGCACTCCCGCGACTCAAAGTGGTCAGTACTCTGGACCGTTTTGAACTTTTGGTGACCAACGCGGATTTCAAATACTTGCTCCCGCAAAATTTTGCGTTGGAGTTTTTGAATTCGATCGCATTGGCCTGGGGCGACGAGCCACGAGAGAGTTGGCCGCCGCTGATCAAAAAGCTCTACCCGGGATCCAGGCGTCCGCCGACCTTGCGGGATGCTTACGATGACATCCGCAGCACTCTGAAGTTGGCGTCTTTTTTTATCGGCTATCCGGATGTTCCCGAGTGCGCCGAGTTCAATGAAAAACAAGTCGGAGTTTTTCCGACCGACGTGAAAGCCCGCCTCTTCAACCTGCATCAGCTGGTTGGAGTGATCGGCGAAAATCTTCCGGATGCCGCGGGACCTTATCGCGGCGGAATGGGAGTCCTTCGCAATCTCCTGTTCGAATTGTATGCAAGCACTCCCGAAGAGTTTCGTTCCGACAGCGCGAAAACAGCGTGGAAGAACAATGTCGGCGTTGGAATCAAGCTGGCCCGAATGGGGATGTTCCGCCAGATCTCCAAAAACATGCGAGTCAGCACGCTTCCGGAAAATCACGACTCACAACTGATGGATAAGTTTTTTGATGGGTTCATTCACCTTGGAACCGCCTGCGGACTTTCAGTTGAAGCTGAAGTCCCTCGTTGCGTGCCGATCCTTCGTTCGGTGCTTGAGGCGTTGTTCAGTAAGGATCCCGAGCTGCGTCTGCCCCGGGCAGTTTTCGACAAGATGTTTGACGCGCTTGACGACTCTGGACGAGCCGCGCGGCTCAAGCAGCTGGCTTTCTACTCAATGGTCATGGGTAGAGAGGCGGGCGTGACCGAAGCTACGCTTCAGGCGACAGCGACGCTTTTGACGGATTACGGCGATTATTTTCTTAAAAATTCAGGCACGATTTTGAAGTACTTGAGTTCACCGGAATCAGCGGGAATGGTGCGGGCGCTGGCGGAACAGGATCCACAGACACCCGGTCGGTCCGAGTTTTTTAGACTGCTGGTTGATGTGCTTGCCATTCCGGCGACCAACGGCGATCGCCTTCTCGTGCTCGATTTCATGGATATACTCTTAATCGTGGATCGCCCCGAGAACGAAGCGCGCTGGGGTTTATTCAAGCGACGTCTTGAGGCTCTGGATCTGACCGATTACTCCAAACTCAAGATGGATGAGATTTTTGAAAACGCTCTGGAGTTTTTCAAAGAAGAGCCATCCACGCGGCTTCCGGGGTCTCCGCAGTCCGCGCTCAAAGTCCGTCAATATCTTGCTGATCGACTTGAAAACGGAGACAGCTTTCAGTTCATGGTTATGATCAAGAATGATCCTGAGCGCTTTTTGAAGATGTTGAGCGCGCTCAGCAAGTACGTAGAGAACGGCGAGATTAAGGAGTTTTTCAGTCAACTTCGTCGAGGCGTTCCCAAGCCATCTCCCTGACCCTTCTCTTGACTGCCCTAATTGATGGGCGGAAGATAAACGACATGTCCAACATGTCTTCTACTCAAACGACGCTCGACGTTCAGGCACTTACCGAGGAAATCAAACAGCGCAGCCAATTTATTGACACGCTTTTGACCGAAGTCTCAAGCGTAGTGGTCGGTCAACGAACCCTCCTAGAGCGCCTATTGTTGGCTTTGCTTTGCGACGGGCATGTTTTGCTCGAGGGTCTGCCAGGTTTGGCAAAAACGCTCACGATCAAGACTTTGGCCGATGCTCTCCATGCGGATTTTCAGCGAATTCAGTTCACACCGGATTTGCTGCCAGCTGATCTCGTCGGCACGATGATTTTTAATCCAAAAACCGCCGAGTTTACCCCTAAAAAAGGGCCAGTATTTACTCATCTCGTGCTTGCGGACGAAATCAATCGTGCGCCCGCCAAGGTGCAGAGCGCGCTCTTGGAAGCCATGGGAGAGCACCAGGTCACCATTGGAGATACGACTTATAAATTGCCGGAGCCCTTTACGGTGCTGGCAACTCAAAATCCAATCGAACAAGAGGGCACTTACGCGTTACCCGAAGCGCAACTCGACCGATTTTTGTTCAAGGTGAAAGTGGATTACCCGACGCTGCACGAAGAAAAGCTGATTTTGAATCGAATGTCCGGGACCGTGGTCCCCAAAGCTAAAAAAGTTTGCCAGCCGGCAGATATTCTCAAAGCCAGACAAGTTTGTTCGCAAATCTACATGGATGAGAAGCTCAAGGATTATATACTCTCAATTGTTTTTGCGACCCGCTTTCCTATCAAGGCGGGCATTTCAGGGCTTGCCTCACAGATTCAAGTCGGTGCGTCTCCACGTGCGACGCTTGCGCTTGCGAAGGCCAGTCGTGCTCATGCCTTTATCCGCCATCGCGGGTTCGTGACTCCAGAAGACGTCAAGGCGATTGCCTACGACGTGCTCCGCCACCGGATCCTAGTGACTTTTGAGGCCGAGGCCGACGGTGTGGACAGTGAACAGATCATCAAAAAGATTCTTCAACACGTAGAAGTTCCGTAATGATTCAACAGGAGTTGTTGAAAAAAGTCCGTCAGATCGAATTCACCACGCGCCGGATGGTCAACGATGTCATGACTGGGCAATACCGGAGCTCCTTCAAGGGACAGGGCGTGCAGTTTTCCGATCACCGGATTTACGTTCCGGGAGATGACGTCCGCCATATTGACTGGAAGGTTTCGGCTCGCAGTCGCGAGACGGTCATCAAAAAATTTGACGAAGAACGAGAGTTGACTCTTTTTTTGATCGTGGACGTCTCGGGCTCGGAGAGCTTTGGTTCAAACGGAAAACTCAAGTCCGAGGTCGCCGCCGAGGTCGGAGCGATCCTGGCTTTTGCAGCCACCGTGACGGGCGACAAAGTGGGTGCGCTTTTGTTTGGAGGCGAGGTCGAAAAAATCATCCCGCCCAAAAAAGGTAAACAGCACGTTTTGCGGATTGTTCGCGACCTGCTGGGATTTCAGGCCAAGACTCCGGGCACAAATTTGGCCAGAGCGCTGGAGTCGGCCGGAAAAATCATGAAGCATAAGGGAATCGTTTTCGTGCTGAGCGACTTTATGGCTTCGAACTACGAAATTCCTCTGAGACGTCTTGCGAGAAAGCATGACGTAGTGGCCATTCGCGTTTCGGATGAACGCGAGTCCCATGTGCCAAATGTCGGATATCTGATGTTTTCTGACCCCGAAACCGGCGATGAGCGCATGGTCGATACCGGGGGATATGCTTTCAAAAAGTGGTTTAAGGAATCTCACACGGCCCATGAGACCGATCTCGAAACGGCGTTCAAGGGCGGCAGAGTTGAGCAACTCAAGATCATGACTCGGGAGGACCATGGGGAAGCCGTGGTGCGATTTTTTCGCGCGCGCGCGCGCCGTAGGCGGTAGTTCACCGATCGCCCCGGTTGCGTGGGTCGTTGCCCTAGGATCGCTTTTGGCATTTCAGCCGGCGATTGGGCCTGGTTTTGCGCGCGCTGAATCTACATCGTTGAGTCCAGCGGCACAGACCGGGGATTTTTTGCTCCTGCCCGCCTATGACCTTGAGATCGTGGAGGACGCCAAGCCGTCCCATTCGGACAGGAGCGTCGGCGATTCTATAAAATTGCGCGCGCTGGGATCTCAGTCCGTGCGCGATCGTGTCGTGTCAGTGGCTAAAGCTCCAGTGGCGGAGTCGCCGGAGAGCATTTCGGGCGATGGATTTCATGTGGTTGCGCAACCGGGAGCGTTTTTAGTTACATCGGGAGCCGCGGCCCCAAACACCTCGCACAACCCTTCGCCCACCCCGTCAGACGACGTGATTTTTGAACTCGCACTTGTGCGCTCCGGAGATTTGAAACTCCCTGCGCTCGTGCTTTTGGATGAGGCAAAAAAAGCGCAGGGCCGCACGCGCCCGCTTCAACTTAAAGCAAAATCAGCACTGGGCTCTGCTGAAGATGCCGAGAAAAACAAACCGGCAGAGCTTTTGCCTCCCATAGGGTTGGCCTTTCCGATTTGGGCAGCCGTAGCACTGGGACTCGTCGGCGCGGCTCTCATGGCCGGGGTGATCTGGGGAGTTTTGCGATGGTTCAAGAATAGACGTCCGGCCGCATTGCCAAAAGTCCCTGTACCCGAAAAACCCGAAGATCAGGTCGCGCTGCAGGCGCTGTCCGAACTGGAACAAAAAGGTTTCGCGCTCAACTCCCAATTCAAAAAACACTATTTTGGAATTTCAGAGATTCTTAAAGCCTACTTTGCGCGCAGATTTGAGGTCGATGCCCTCGAGTCGACATCGGGTGAGCTGGTTCAGTTATTAGAAAAGCAGAGCAAAAGACCTCTGGATCGTAGTTTTTTGGAACGAGTCACAGCCCTCTACGAAAAACTTGATCGTGTGAAGTTTACGGATTTTGCGCCGACAGGGCGGGAGCCCCAGCTGCTTCTTGAAGAGGCGCGAAAAATAGTGCTTGAGACGCGGATCAAAGTCGTGGCGGCCGGGATTTCTGCCACGAACGGCGCCAAAGGAAGTGAGGCCAGGAGTGCGATTTAGCGCGTGGCCCTTTTTGTTGCTCGCTCTCTTGATCCCTCTGCTCCATCGGTGGTGGAGAAAGCGCAATCGCCCGGCCGCGATTCGGTTTCCGATTGCGGTTTCACGCGAGGTCAGCCGCGCGAGTTCGCGCCGGTTCTTTCAACTCATCAAATACGTCGGCCTGATTTTTTTCATTACGGCGCTGGCGAGACCTCAGTCGAGCAATCGGCAAGTCGAGCGAAAGGTCAACGGGCTCGACATCATGATGGTCATGGATGTTTCCGCCAGCATGAACATCGAGGACCTCTCCGAACGTTCGCGTTTTGACATCGCCAAGGACACGATGGAGGCCTTCATCAAGGGCCGCCAAAATGACCGGATCGGTTTTTTGATTTTCAGCGGAGAGCCGCTCACCCTGGCTCCACCCACCCTCGATTACGGTCTGGTGATGAAGGCGCTCCGAGACGCACGCATCGGTGTCTTGAAAGACGGAACCGGGATCGGCGATGGACTTTCACTTGCAGTCAACCGCCTCAAAAACTCGCCCGCTAAAACACGAGTGATTATTTTGCTCACGGATGGTGACAACAACGTGGGTCAGGTGGATCCAGCAACCGCCGGAGAACTGGCCGCAGGCTATGACATTCGTGTTTACACCATCGCGATCGGTCGTGAGGGCCGCGTGCGAATGCCGGTGCGAACCAAAAGTGTATTTGGGCGAGATATCGTCAATTATCAATACTTTGAAAACGCGCTCAATCCTGCACTCCTTCAGCAGATTGCCGAATCGACGAACGGAAAATTTTATCGCGTGACCGACGAGCAGGCGCTGGACTCGGTTTTCAAGGAAATCGATCAGCTCGAAAAAACGGATCTCAAAACCACCGAAAAAATCCGTTATGACGAAAAATTTCAGACTCCCTTGTTATTGGGTCTGTTTCTGGTGTTGCTTGAATTTCTGACGGCCTTGCTTTCCTGGGGGGTGTTGCCGTGAAGTTCGTGTATCCCGGTTGGCTTTGGGCACTCACTTTCTTGCCCCTCGTTTATTTGTTTCTACGCCACCAGCAGAAATCTCGGGTTCTCAAATTTTCAAAAACCATTCACCCCAGCCTTTGGTCGCGGGTTGCACCTGAGCTGGAGCCCGGGGCTCTTTTCAGAAAGGCGCGCCTTGCGCTCATCGCACTGGCGTTCGTTTTTCTTGCGCTTGCCAGACCTCAGTGGGGCCGCCAAGAGGAAATTGTCAAAGTGGATGGCCTTGACATCATGCTGGTACTCGACGTTTCAAACAGCATGTTGGTTGAGGATGTGGTTCCGAGCCGAATCAAAAAGGCCAAGCATCTGATTAGAAATCTTGTCGAAGCGCTCAAGGGGGACCGAGTGGGTGCGGTAGCGTTCGCGGCCAGTGCGTTTGTCGCGTGTCCTTTGACCACGGATTTTCAGTATTTCCTAGAGACGCTTGAAATCCTGGGGCCGTCCGTGGTGACCAACCAGGGAACAGATATTGGAATCGCGCTCGAAACAGCCCTGCAGTCGCTGGAACGTGGAGCCGAGGAGGGGGGTGACGGCAGCGCTAATCGGCCAGACCTTGCCTCAAAGGCAGTGGTTTTGATCTCGGATGGTGAGGATCAAGAACAAGGCGCATTGGATGCCGCAAGAATGCTGAAGTCCAAGGGGATTCGATTTTACACTTTGGGTGTGGGCACCGAAAAAGGCGGACCGATTCCGGTGCGAGATGAATCCGGTGTTTTGCACGGACACAAAAGGCACGGCAATGAAACCGTCGTGAGTTCTTTTGATCCCAAGGCGCTGATGCAGGTAGCGTCAGTGGCGGGCGGAAAATATTGGAGCGTCACGCCCTCTGAATCTGAACTCGAAGAGTTGCTCGGCGACCTTGGAAAGTTGAACCGCAGCGAGAACGCCGAGCGGCGGATTGTGACCTATCAGGAGCGTTACCAATGGCCTCTGGCGGTTGCGGTGTTTTTATTTTTTCTGGAATTTTCGATGCCTGCGAGAAAGATTCTCCGTGAAAACTCAGCGGCGGAACTGAAAAGCTCGCGCCCTGACGTCTTAGCTTCGTGGTTCTTCGCATCGCTGGGCCTAGCCAGCCTGTTGGGAGTGCGTCCGGCCCATGCGGTTCCGATGGACGTTTATCTTGAAAATCAAGAAGGTCTCAAACTGTATCAAGAAGGAAAGCTTGAAGAAGCCAAACTGAAGTTTGGCGAGGCGCAAGCTCTCAATCCCGGATTGGCTGCACCCCAGTTTAATCAGGGGGTCACCCAACTTCAGCAGGGAGACACGGAGGCGGCCATTCGAAATTTTTCAGGCTCTGCCGCTGCGGCCAATCAGGTCCGGGATTCTGCGCTCTCTGCACGCTCATTTTATAACCTGGGTGCGGCCTTTGAAAAAAACGCGGACATCGATCACGCGATTGGCTCCTACCTAGGCGCGATCACTTCGGCGAAGGCAGCCGGAGACGCACAGGTTGAGACGGATGCGCGAAAAAAGATCGAGATTTTGGTCCGTGAGCAGCAAAAAAAGGACCAAGAAAAGCAAGATCAGAAACAAAATCAGGACCAGAAAAACGAGCAAGGACAGAGCCAGCAAGACAAGCAGGACAAGAAGGATCAGGCTGAAAAAAAAGACGAACAGAAAAGCGCGGACTCCGGTGAGCAAAAGCAGCAAGATCAACAAAAGCAATATCAGGACCCCACTCGTACTCGGCAGCGTGAATTTAAGTCCAAGCACCTGTCCAAAGAGGATGCTGAGCGGGTCATGGCTGATTTAGGAAATCGTGAACGCGAACTTCAGGCCAAGCTCAAGCGTCAGCAGGGGCGAAGGTCCGAGTCCGGTGGCAAGGACTGGTGAGAGTTATGAAGGAGAGTTCAAGATGAACCCACGAAAGTGGATGTCTGCTTTAGTCGGAGTTTTGATTTTCCACTCGGCGCTTGCTTGGGGCGCGGATGCCGAGCAGGTTCAGTTTTCAGTGACCGTGGACCGCACTCAAATCGGCGAGGACGAGACCGTCTCTCTGAAATTTTCTGTACGGGTCGATGGAACTTCAAATACCGCAGAACCTCAGTTTTCCGCTCCTCATTTTGAAGAGGTCAATCGCTACAGCGGTGTGTTCGTTGAGTCGTATTACGAAAACGGAAATTTTGGAGTGCGAAACAACCGTCAGTTCACTCGCGTCTTGCGCCCGCTCAAGACCGGCAGTCTCGTCATCTCTGGGATTCAGGTCTCGGTCGGGGGTAAGGCCCATAAGAGTAATCCGATCACGATCCATGTGGGCGGTGGCGGAGCCGGCACGCCGATTCCGAGAAATTACGGAGGCAGCGGGATTGGCCTCAGGGGTGCTGGAAAAAAAGACCCGGGCCGAAATTTTTTTGTACGCGCCGAAATCGACAAGGACCGAGCCTACAAGGGCGAGCAGGTCATCGTGAGTTACTCTCTCTATCGACGCGTTCGAGTGTTTAATATTCAGGTCGAAAAATATCCGGTGCTCGACGGATTTTTACGCGAGGACCTTGAGATTCCAGTACTTGGCCAGCGCTTGGAAAGCGAGCAGGTGATGCTGGATGGCGTTCCGTACGAGCGAGCGCTCTTGGCACGCTACGCGGCCTACCCTCTCAAGGAAGGTCGGGACGGAAAGGTCAAAATTGATTCAATGGGAATCAAGGCGAGCTACTCGCCCGGATCGGATTTGACGGACGATGCGATGGATCCGTTTGCGACTTTTTTTCAGCAAATCGCTCCCCGGACCAACAGCGTTCGGAGCGAAAGCATCAGTCTTGAGGTTTTACCTCTTCCGACCGAAGGCCGCCCCGCTTCATTTTCGGGGGGCGTAGGTGATTTCACAGTGACTAGCGGCGTGGACAAGTATTCGGTCCGTGCAAATGAGGCACTGAGTTTGACCGTCAAGGTAGAAGGTCAGGGAAACGTGGCTTCTATCTCCGAGCCCAAAGTCGCATGGCCTGAGGGGGTCGAGGTCTTTGAAGTCAAGGCGAAGGCCAAAAGTGGAAAAGGTGGGGTGGGAGAAAAGATTTTTGAATTTACCCTGATCCCTCGGCAGCCTGGAAAATTCGCAGTTCCAAAAATGGAGTTTGGATTTTTCTCACCCAGTAAGCGGGAATATTTCACTCGAGCTATCGACTCCATTGAGATCGAAGTGCTGCAGTCTGGTGCAGCCGAAAATTTGGCAGCGCAAAACGGGGTGCAAAACGGGGCGCCAAATGTGGCGCAGAACGCCAAGCAAGAAATGCAAATGAGCCCGCTTCGATCCTTGGGCGCACCGGGTAACCAAACAACCCAATCAGGTAGGGGAGTCTACCAGGGGAAATTGCTCCGGGTTTTACCGTGGCTGGGCTACCTCGCGTTCGGAGTCGTTTTGGGTTTTGTTGCCTTCGACTTTGGGATGAGGCGGATGCGTGGGGGTTGGCTACGCCCCAAGGTCCCAGTGGACTCAAAAAGCAAAAGCTGGGACCGGCTGGCTGAGCGCGGAAAGAGGTCGCAAACAGAGGCTTGGCCACAGATCGTTCAGTCTTATGAGCTTTTTGCCGGCGCGATTTATGACCTGATTGATCGTCATTTTGCGCTGGGTTCGCGGGGAGTGGCAAGGAGTGAACTCAGGCAACGATTGGTTGTGGAACTCGGCCTAACAGAATCCATCTGGAATCGAATCGATCAGGCCTTGGCCTATGCAGAAATGGTTCGGTTTGCCTCAAAGGCGGGAGTGGTCAGCGAATCCGAGGCGCGCACACGCTTCTCGCATTGGATTCTAGAGGGCCGGGCGATTGAAGAAAATTTAGCCCAGATGCGTCAGTAGGTTTTCGCGGGCACTCCCAAAAAAGGTCAAACGCGCCTGCCCCAATTTCGCGCCTCTATGTTACGGTAAATTCGAGGATGGCAGTGCGTAAGACTAATTGATCGAGTCAAAAAAGGGAGACCTCTCATGAGCATGGGTACGGGCGCCAGGGCAAGGTTTGAGGCAATTCGTGATGTCACTTCGCGGACACCCCGCAAGATCGAACTTCCAGCCGACGAGAACGGAAGGCCGCTGAAGATTTCTGAGTACTTCGGCACCAACACTTTTGACATCCACCAGATGCGCGAAAAACTTCCAAAAGAAGTTTACAGCAAGCTTTTTTCAACCATTCAAACCGGAAAAAAACTCGATCAAGAAATCGCGAACACCGTCGCTCACGCCATAAAAGAATGGGCGCTTGAGCGCGGCGCCACTCACTTCTGTCACTGGTTTCAGCCGCAGACGGGTTTGACTGCCGAGAAGCACGATGCCTTTATCAGCTTTGACGAACACTCCCGAGTGATCGAAAAATTTTCGGGCTCTCAGCTGATTCAGAGTGAGCCAGATGCCTCGAGTTTTCCTTCGGGCGGAATGCGAACCACTTTCGAAGCCCGCGGTTACACCGCCTGGGACCCTTCGAGCCCGGTATTCATCACCGAGGCGACCAACGGAAAAACGCTCTGCGTTCCGTCGGTCTTTATCAGTTACCACGGAGACGCACTGGATGAAAAAACGGCGCTGATCCGCAGCATGGAAGTGCTCTCTCAAAAAGTCTGTGAACTTTTGCATCTGATTGGCGACACCGGTGTGAAACGCATTGTCCCTACGCTTGGGGTTGAACAAGAGTACTTTTTGATTGATCGCGCGTTCACCAGTCTTCGTCCTGATTTGACCATGTCCGGAAGAACACTCGTGGGTGGACAGCCTCCCAAGGGTCAGCAGCTCGAAGACCATTATTTCGGAAGCATTCCTGCGCGGGCTCAGGCGTTCATGAGTGAGATGGAACTCGAACTCTATAAGCTCGGTGTTCCGGTCAAGACTCGGCACAACGAAGTGGCTCCCAGTCAGTTTGAAACCGCGCCTATTTTCGAGGAGGCCAACGTCGCGACCGACCACAATCAGATTGTGATGGAAGTGCTGCGGCAGGTTGCGCTCAGGCATAACTTTTCGGCACTCATGCACGAAAAACCTTTTGCGGGAGTTAACGGCAGCGGCAAACACAACAACTGGTCCATGATGATTGCTGCAAGCTCTCCTGATTTGGACGGCGAAAATCTTTTGGACCCTGGCAAAACTCCGCACCAAAACCTACGCTTTTTGCTGGTTTTGGCGGGTGTGCTCAAAGGCGTGCATAAACATGCGGGGCTTTTGCGCGCAGGGATCGCGTCTTCTGGAAACGATCACCGCCTGGGAGCCAACGAGGCTCCTCCAGCGATCATTTCGGTTTTCTTGGGCGATTTGCTCAACCGGATTCTCAATGAGATTGAGGCAGGTGCTGGACGTGACAAAAACGTCGAGGCGGCAGTGCTTAAGCTCGGCATTAGCAAGCTCCCTGAGGTCATGAAGGATAATACCGATCGCAACCGGACTTCTCCGTTTGCATTCACGGGCAATAAGTTTGAGTTTCGTGCCGTGGGGTCGTCGGCATCGACCGCGTTTCCGGTCACGCTCGTCAACTCAGCGGTCGCCGACGGTTTTTCTGAGTTGACTGCCGCGCTCACCCAGAAATGTGGTGGCTCCAAGGTTACTGAGGCCGCAGTCCTAGAGGTCGTGCGCGACGCGATCGCTGAAACTAAGGCGATTCGCTTTGAGGGCAACAATTACTCCGAAGAGTGGGTAAAAGAGGCCGAAAAGCGGGGACTCTTAAATCTCCGAAAAACGCCTGAAGCACTTGCTCAGCTCATGGCTCCCAAATCAGTTCAGATGCTGACGTCGATGGGAATTTTCAGCGAAGCTGAAGTTCACTCGAGGTTTCACGTTCGAACTGAGCGCTATATCAAAAATGTGCTGATCGAGCTCGATACCTTGCGCCTGATGGCAGACACGCAGATTCTTCCGGCCTGCTACGCGTATCACGGGGCACTTGCTTCGGCAGTAGCCGCAGCGAAGGCGGCTGGAGTTGCAGCTCCCCAGGCAGAAACCCTCGGTAAGCTCGGAACGCTCATCTCGTCGCTCCAAATCAAGCGCCAGCAGCTTGAGGCGGCAGCCCAAAAGGTGGAGTCGCTAGGGTCCGAGGAAGATAAAGCAAAATGCCTGTCACGTGACGTCGCTGAGGCGATGCTTGAGGTCCGTAAACTTTCAGATGAGCTCGAGTCTATGGTGGCGGATGATTACTGGCCGCTGCCCAAGTATCGCGAGATGCTCTTTTTGTCGTGAAGCAGACGGAAGATGTGAGTGTTTCAGTGAAGACACAACGAGCCGCGGTCACGATTGGTAATTTTGACGGAGTACATCTCGGTCATCAAAAGATTATCGATCTGACGGTTCAGCTGGCCCGCGCGCACAAGCTGGACGCGGTCGCTGTCACCTTCAGGCCCCACCCGCAAGCAGTGCTCAGACCGGAGTCGTGCCCGCCGCTTCTGCTGACTTACGACGAAAAGGTTTCGAGACTTCGAGAATGCGGCCTGGATCAAGTCGTTGAGCAAGCCTTTACCAGGGATTTTGCTGCAGTTTCAGCACAAGAGTTTTTTGAGTCGGTGCTCAGAGGGCAGCTTGGAGCGGAGGTCATCGTCGTGGGACATGATTTCAGTTTCGGTCGCGCGCGCGAAGGACATTTGGACACGCTCCGCACGCACTGCTCAAAGGCGGGTATACAGCTTGAGGTCGTTCCGCCCTTTCAGATCTCAGGAGAGGTGGTGTCGAGTTCGAGGATTCGGGCCCTCCTGAACTCGGGCGATCTTCGTGCAGCCTCGAAACTCATGGGACAGGATTTTTATTACCGGGGTCAGGTCATGCATGGGGCGGGTCGGGGCGCTGGTCTGGGTTTTCCGACTGCAAATATCCAGGTGCCTGACAAGCTCTTGCTTCCCTTGGGCGTCTACGCCACGCGATCAAAGGTCGACGGATCGATTTTTTTCAGCGTGACCAACGTGGGGGTTCGTCCCACGTTTGAGGATTTACGAAATCCATCGCAGCTCGAGCCTCTCGTTGAAACGCACATTCTCAGCTCGGATGATGCACGCCCAGTGACCAATCTCTATGGGGGTGAGATCGAAGTCCGTTTTGTTGAGCGGCTCCGCGAGGAGCGGCAGTTTAGTGGCGCCGAAGCCCTCAAACGCCAGATTGCTGACGACGTTGCACGCGCGCGCGCCATTCTTTCACGCTGAACTCGATACTTTCAGAAATGTCCCTCTCTTCGCAGCCTCTGTCACCTTGACAAAATTTGTCATCGCCTTAAAAATTAAACATCCGTTGTTCAATTTTACCCGGACGAGGACAGAATGTCGCGCCAGCTTGCCGAGCTCTTAGTCAAAGATAGGATCATCACGACGGCTCAGTTTGCTGAGGCCGTTGAGGCAGCCAAGAACGGCAAGAGCATCGTTCGCGCGCTGATCGAGAGCAAGCACGTCGCCGAGGTCAAACTTCTTTATTATCTTGGCCAAAAATTTGGCCTTCCGAGCGTGAATTTGGCCAAGTTCGAAGTCACGCCCGAAGTTCTCCAGATGGTTTCAGCCGAACTCGTGCGAAAGTGCGGGGCGATTCCGATTCAGTCCAATGAGGGCGTCCTGGTCGTCGCTCTGTGCGATCCCACGAACATGAGCAAGATCGAAGATTTAAAGTTCGTGGTCAAGCGCAACGTGGAGGCGGTACTGACCTCTTACTCGGCTTACGATGCCGCGCTTCAAAAATACTATGGCGGGATGGCTTCGGTCAGCTCGGTGGTTGAGCAGTTCAAGGCTGACAAAAAATCAGGCACCGCGGACGGCGGAATTTCCGTGGAGCTCGTTCAGGTCCATGACGTGGATGCGGGACATGATATCGACGCGCCCGTGATTTCCTTCGTAAACGGAATTCTTACTGAGCAGGTCAGGCGGATGGCCAGTGACGTTCATCTGGAGCCCTACGAAAAACGAGTTCGCGTCCGGATGCGAATCGACGGCACCATGCAGGAGGTCACCGAGGTTCCGCTCGAAATGCGGCGCGCGGTCACCGCACGACTCAAGATCATGTCCCGCATGGATATTGCCGAGAGCCGTATTCCGCAAGATGGACGCATCAAGCTTAAGATGGGAAATCAAGAAGTCGATTTTCGCGTGAGCACGATGCCCACTATTTTTGGCGAAAAGGTCGTGCTTCGTCAGCTCAACAAAGGGAACCTTCAACTCGACATGACAAAGCTCGGGTTTGAAGCGAGGCAGCTTGAAGTTTTCAAAAAAGGAATTTACGCGCCCAATGGCATGGTGCTCGTCACCGGACCCACGGGTAGCGGAAAAACGACAACACTTTACTCGGCCTTAAAAGAACTCAACACGGTGTCAGACAATCTCTCCACTGTCGAAGATCCCGTCGAATACAATCTCGAAGGGATCAATCAGGTCCAAGTGCAAAAAGAAATCGGGCTGACCTTTGCCAGTGTTCTTCGCACGTTGCTTCGTCAGGATCCAGATACGATCTTGGTGGGGGAAATTCGAGACTACGAGACCGCCGAAGTCGCGGTGCAAGCGTCATTGACGGGACATCTGGTTTTATCCACGCTGCACACCAACGATGCGCCGAGTACCATCACCCGTCTCATGAACATGGGAATCGAGCCGTTTCTCATCGTTGCCTCACTCAACACCATTGTCGCGCAGCGCTTGCTCAGATCCCTCTGCCAGAGCTGCAAAGCCCCGCAGTCCATTCCGGTTTCGAAACTCGTCGAGCTGGGGATTCCAGATGCCGAGGCAAGCTCGATGGTGTGCATGAAAGGGGCGGGCTGCCCCAAGTGTAACAACTCGGGCTACAAGGGACGTATCGCGGTGTACGAGGTTTTTGAATTCAGTACGACCCTCAAAGAAATGGTCTTGGCGGGCGCAAACGTTTTGGAGATCAAGCGCCAGGCGGTCAAAGAAGGCATGAAAACACTTAGAATGTCCGCACTGAGTAAAGTGGGCGAGGGCAAGACCTCTCTTGAAGAGGCTGTCGCACTCACAATGGAGACGTAAAATGAGCAAAGTGGGATTGGCGGCCTATCTCAAGGCCATGGTCGAACAGGATGCATCGGATTTGCACATTACGGTGGGGGTACCGCCGCAGTTTCGAATTTTAGGCAAAATGGTCAAGGTCCGCGGCGAAAACCTGACCAACCAGGACACCAAAGAGCTTTGCTACTCGGTTTTGACGGACGCTCAAAAAAGTGAGCTCGAAAAAAGCCTTGAGATCGACTTTTCGTTTGGCATCAAAGACATCGCGCGCTTTCGCGCCAATATGTTTTATCAGCGTGGAGGAGTGGCTGCCGTGTTCAGGCGCATTCCGTTTCAGATTCCAGAATTTGACCAGCTCAAACTGCCTCAGGTGCTCAAGAAAATCATCAGACGTCCCAACGGTTTGATTTTAGTGACCGGCCCTACGGGAAGCGGCAAGTCGACTTCACTCGCGTCGCTCCTGGATATCCTCAACCGTGAGGAGTTTGGTCACATTCTTACGGTCGAAGATCCCATCGAGTTTGTCCACGCTCACAAAAACTGCATCGTCAATCAGCGCGAGATCGGTGTGGATACCAAAGGCTTCGGACATGCACTCAAACGTGTCCTTCGGCAGGACCCGGACTTTATCCTAGTCGGAGAGCTGCGTGACGTGGAGACGATCGAGATGGCGCTCACCATGGCAGAAACCGGGCACCTGGTCTTTGCGACTTTGCATACCAATAGCGCGGTTCAATCTGTAAACCGAATCATCAACGTTTTTCCCCCGCATCAACAGGGTCAGGTGCGCCAGGTGCTTTCATTTACTTTGCAGGCCATTGTTTCGCAGCAACTCATCCCCAAGAGCTTTCAACCTGGGCGCACGATGGCGTGTGAGGTGCTGGTCCCCAACATGGCCATCAAAAATCTGATTCGCGAGGACAAGCTCCACCAGATTTACAGCGCGATGCAAACCGGACAGGGTGAGAGCGGGATGAGCACGATGAACCAGAGCCTCATGACACTGGTTCAGCAAGGGCACCTCTCCAAGGCGGACGCGATCGAAAATTCGTCCATGCCCGATGAGCTCACCAAAATGCTCGGAGCGCTCCAGGGATAACGAAAAATGGCTGATTTCGAATACCAGGGCATCGATCGCACCGGAAAAAAAGTCTCAGGATCCGTCTCCTCTGGAAACGAAGGTGAGGTGCGCATGATGTTGCGCGGGCAAGGCGTCCGCCCGACTCGAATTGCCAAAAAACGTGCGCTCAATACGGATCTCAAAAGTTTGTTGAGCGGGGGTTCGCCCTCACTCGACCTCAAGAGTCGGATCATCTTTACGCGCCAACTTCAAGTAATGATCGGCTCCGGCATTCCACTCATTCAGGGTCTTGAAATTCTATCCGATCAAACGAGTGATCCCAATCTCAAGCGCATCTTGGCGGTGGTCAAGGACCGTGTTTCTCAGGGATCCTTTTTTTGGGAGACTCTGGCGGCCTATCCCAAGGCATTTTCAAAAATCTATGTCGCGCTGATTCGCGCAGGCGAGTCGTCGGGGAGCCTGGACACCGTCCTTAAGCGCCTCACCCGTTATCTTGAGGACTCTGAGAGATTGCGCCGAATGGTCAAAGGCGCGCTGATTTATCCCGCCGCCGTAACATCGGTGGGTGTGCTTGTGGTTTGGGCCATGCTCACGTTTGTAATCCCGAAGTTTGAGCAGATGTTGGCCAATACCAAAGAGGGGCTGCCGCTTCCCACTCAGCTCGTCATCAACGCGTCACATTTTCTGGGCGACAATATGTGGCAGATCTTGATCGGTGCGGGCGTGGTGGCCTTTTTGCTGATCCGGTTTTTACAAACTCCCGAGGGGCGCGCGGCGCGGGATCGGTTGCTGTATCGACTGCCTCTGTTTGGAGATCTCATTCAAAAAAGCGGGGTCGCGGCTTTTTCGCGCACACTCCAGACGTTGTTGGCTGCGGGCGTTAACTTGATTGACGCCATCGAGATCGCGCGCACCACCGCTGACAATGTGGTGCTCGAAAATGAGATCGTTAAAATCAGGCCCGAGATTGAGTCCGGAAAAACTCTTGGAATGGTGGTCAGCAAGATGACCGTTTTTCCGCGTATGGCTGTTCAGATGATCGGCGTGGGTGAGGCCACCGGTAACCTCGACAAGATGTTAGAGAAGGTCGCGGATTTTTACGAAGCCGAGATCGAGTCGGTGGTCAGCAATATCGGCAAGATGATCGAGCCCTTGATTTTGGTGGTTCTTGGCGGAGCGGTCGCCGGGATGATGGTGGCCATGTACCTTCCGATGTTCAAGATGGCAGGAGGCGTAGAGTGAAACCGCGTAAGATCCTCGGTGAATCGCCTGCCGTTAAAGATCTTTTGAAGTTTATCGCGCGTGTTGCTCCCTCACAGAGCAACGTTTTAATCATCGGTGAGAGCGGGACTGGCAAAGAGCTCGTCGCTCGGATGCTTCATGAGTCTGGACCGCTCAATGGCAAGCCGTTTATCCCTGTAAATTGCGGCGCGATCCCCGAGACTTTAATCGAAAGCGAGATGTTCGGGCACAAGCGCGGGAGTTTTACCGGAGCGATCTCCGACAAACAGGGGCTTTTCGAGGCCGCAAACGGCGGCACGCTTTTTTTGGATGAGGTGGGTGAGCTGCCGCTCTCCATGCAGGTCAAGCTTTTGCGCGCGTTACAAGAACGAGTCATCCGCAAGGTCGGTGGAAACGATGACGTTCGCGTGGATGCCAGAATTGTGGCCGCCACCAATCGAGATTTAGCAGCGGCGGTCGCCAAGGGCACTTTTCGCGAGGATCTTTTTTACCGCCTTAATGTGATCTTGATCACGACGCCGCCTTTGCGCGAGCGCAAAGGGGACGTGGGTCTTTTAGCGCGGAGTTTTTTGAAGCGATTTACAGAAAAGTTTTCGCGGGAGCTCGATGGTTTTGAGTCCGACGCCCTTGCCGCAATCGAAAATTATCCGTGGCCGGGCAACGTGCGCGAACTCGAGAACGTGATCGAACGCGCGGTGACCTTGGAGAGTGGAGTGAGGGTGAGTCTGAGCGCTTTACCGGACGCCGTTGCGAGAGCAGGCGTAATTTCTAGCCAAAAACCCGCCGCAAGTGGGCAATCGTCCGCATCGTCATCTCGGGTGGTTTTAGAAGTGGCCGCACCGGATTTTGCGGGCGGGCCTGTCAGCCTCGACTCGGTCTTGGGAGAAATCGAGCGGATGTATTTGATGAAAGCCATCGAGCACTCAGGCGGAGTCAAAAAAAAGGCGGCCGAACTTTTAGGGATTACTTTTAGGAGTATTCGATATCGCCTCTCGAAACTCGGGATGGCGGATGACGGGGGAGAGTGAGTGGGTGCGTCCGGGAGTGATCAAAGTTTTGACAGCCCAAATCGATTGCGTCGGTAAATCAAAGCTTTGGCGACAGGGATTGTTGAAAGTAATTAAACTGATACACTAGATAAAAGATTTGGTGACACTACGGCTGAGCCGTAAAGGAGAACGTAAGATGAACAAGCGAATGGAAAAAATTTTAGCAAAGCAGGGCGGTTTTACGCTCATTGAACTGATGGTGGTCGTCGCCATCATTGGCATCTTGGCCGCGGTTGCTGTGCCTCAGTACGGAAAATTTCAGGCAAAGGCGCGGCAGAGTGAGGCGAAGATTGCTTTGGCGGGGGTTTTTACTGCGGAGAAAGCACTTTTTGTCGAGTATGGCGGCTATTATGGGGCGCTGGATGCGATTGGCTATGCTCCTGAGGGGGGGACTTCGATTGCTAATACCAATGGGTATTATAGCGTTGGGTTTTCAGCGGTTGGAACTAAACCTGGGAACGCGCCGGCTGGTACGGGCGCTTGTTGTGTGGGAGCCAAAAAATTTGGGGGCAACACCGGCACTTTAGCTTGTGCCGGAGCCTCGGATGCCAGCAGTTTTACGGCCACGGCACAAGGTGGGATCGCTTCTGGAACAGTGGTTGATGCGTGGTCTATTACCCAATCCAATGTTCTCACAAATACGACTAACGGCACCTGATCGATTTACTGCATAATCTTCAGCTGAGTTTCTTAAAAGGCCCTCCTAGCGAGGGCCTTTTTTTATAGTCGGGCCTACCTTTTGGTTTCGCATCTGCGTTTAAGCGGCGTTCAACGGCGCCCATGCTCGGCGCCACCTAACTCCAATACGACCACGGCAAAATACTGATTCCGCGTTTTTCAATCACGGGCTTTGAAACCGGCGCTACGATCGCGGCTTGGTGAACGCCCAGTGCTTTCATTGCGCCATGAAGGGCGCGTGTCTGCCAGCCCAGATTTTTGAGACTTGTCGAGGTGATGAGTTTGATGGGGATGCCATCCCAAACAAGATCCACGGGTTTTCCGCGTGAGCTTTTAAAATAGGTGAGCTCGGTCCTTCGCCCTGAGTACTCAGCCAGCGCAGAGAGTTCGTTAAAAAGGAAAGTTCGCGCCAAACTCAGCGTTGCTCCCTCGGAACGAGCTCCCGCAAAAAGATGGTACAAGAGTCCCGAGTCAAAGAGCATCCATTGGTCCTTGCCGACCCCGTCTTCATGGCAACTCAAGCGCCTAAGTAAAAATGCCTCTTCCATGGCCTGTAAGTAAGAGTGGAGGCGTCTGGATTGAATCGAAGGCAAGTCTGCGATCTGAAAATGCCCACCGTTCAATGCGCAGTCGCGCAGCTTGTTTAAGATCCTCATTGTGATTCGTGGGTCATAGGCACTTTTAAAAAAGCGCGCAATGTCGCGGTACACGGTCGTATCCAGCCAGCTCTGCCAGTACAGCTGAACAGACTGAGGGTCTCTGAGAAATGCCGGAAAGGGTAGTCCGCCGCGCTCCATGGCAGAGCTAAACTCATCGATTGAAAATCGAGGTGCTTTATTTTGCAGTCCCACTTGCGCCAGCAGGGGTTTTTGATGAACCTCCGCAAGTGTGAGCGGATGAAGCCTAAACAGTCCGATGCGCCCCGTGAGGGACTCGCGGATACCGAGTCGCGATGAAAACTGCGCGGATCCTGTTAAGTAAAACTGACCGGGAATGCGCTTTCGATCGATTCGAGCCTTGAGTGCGTCAAAGAGTTTTGGAGCCTTTTGGACTTCGTCGATCAAGACGGGCGGATTCAGGCGTGCGACAAAAACTTTAGCGGAGGCTTCGATCTCACCCAGAGTGTCTTCGTCATCTAGGGTGTATTGGCGTGAAATCCCAAGTTGGTTGCGCACAAGCGTGGACTTGCCTACTTGACGAGGGCCTACGACGCCCACGGCTGGCCAAAGGGCCGCCAGCTTGCGCAGGTGCTCGACGGCATGGCGTTTTCGCTCATGTGGCATAAATTGATGCTAATTCCTGTGCCAGTTGATGTCAATAAATGATAGCAATTGACCATTTAAGCGTTCAAATTCAAAGTAAACGACCCCATCTCCTCTCAGATGGCACGCTAGGGTTACGGAGGGAAAGCTCCTGCGGGAAAGCGTAGATTGCGAAGCCCTCTCTAGGCGACCCTTGGGCGACCGCGATCACGCCGTGGTTCGCTGCCAGGTAAATCCATAATCACGCAGGTTTTTGTAGCCGTTATGGCTTCGGCAAAGAAGCTGGAGATTTTCCTCGCTTGCGGTCCCGCCCTTGCCTACTGGAATACGATGGTCGATTTCGAGCGCGTAGTTGGAGCGGCACCGCTGGTTTTGCTCATCACGGAATTCACACCGCCCCTCGGCGCGCGTCCAGGTCAGGCGCTTGAGCGCGGTCGGAATATATCGTGGTGATTTTTCAGAAATCGTTTCTGCCACTACCGTCGTGGCCTTTTTTGTCCGAGCGGGAGCGGCCTTTGATGGATCCAGGTTTTCGAGCGCAATATCCGCGAGCATTTCAAAGAGTTCGGAGTAAGTGGGGGTTGGGTTTTTGTGAGCAGTCAGCCCACGAAGTCGCGCAAGTTTTTCGCGAAGCGATTGGCCCGCGACAAAGGTAATGCTGGTTTCGGATTCATTCAGAGTTCGCTCCTTTTCGCGTGGAATCGCCTTGGGCGAAATTGCAGCCAGCAGCCCCTCGGTCTGGCGCGTGGATTTTCCTTCGATCTTAGCGAGAAGCTCGCGCTTCTGCGCCGGAGCATAAGTGGTGCCGAGTTTCTTCTCTGCCCTAAGAAAGTTTTGGAGCTGACTTGCCGATGAGAGCGTGATCTCGCCGCTGCTCAGTTTAGCTTCGGTTTCCGGTAGATCGCGCAAAAGTCTCATGGCTTGAATTCGTCGGTGAGCGGCGCCGTCACTGTACTTGAGTTCCTGAACCAAAAACCCGTGAAGCGAGGCGTGCCTCTCTGCATACAACTTGCGCGCATCAATCTCGCGAATGTGGTGGAGAATTTCTACGCCAAGCTTTCGTTCCTCGCTGGCGAGCGCGCGAGTGTAAGTGAGGAGCTCAAGATTTGTCAGGGACTTAATATTTTTCATGACACTGGCGTATCACTGAAAAACGGGCCCTTTGAGACGCTCGAAGTTGCCCGCAGTGGCGCAAGTTCTGGGGTGGGGTTAGGTGGGTGATTCAGGAAATTCGACAGGAGAATGGCGGTCAAATGGGTGCCACTCTTGGACGTTTAGCCGCAGATTTAGGGTTCGGCGATCCGTTCACTCAAAAACATGTCAACTTCTATGTTTGCAGGAAGCGTCCGAAATCACGACGCGTTATGGAAGCATTATCAAAGCTGTTTCCGCGAACTGTGCGCTGAGTGAATTTCTGCGGAGAAGCTCTCGTTACTTTGATAGATTCGTATATCCCCGCGAGCCGCGCTGCGAGCCGCACCCCGCACTCAAGCCCCCTCACGCCTCAGCGCCGCAAGCTTTTCAAAAATCCGTTCGCGCGTGACGGCGTTTGCGGGAATGTCCGGTGTCGTATCCAACAAGTGCGTGAGAATCCGCACACCCACCTCAAACCGCCCACCCGGCTGAGCCAGTCTCAGCGCAAGTTTTTTCAAAAACTCAGGCGCCCCTGGCATTCCACCCGCCGCTTCAAAGCTTGCCGAGCTTCGCGCAAGGTCCTGTCGCTCGTAAAGTTCCAGATAACCGCGAATCATCAACAGCCGCCAAACCTGCCGCCACGCGGGTTTCAACTCCCATCCACCGTTGGCACGCAGGCGTTCCGCATGAGCAATGCCCTTGTCTAAAATCTTGATCGCGCCCTCGGTATCGGCTCGAATAATGGCCAGATGGTTTCCGGCGACCCAAAAACCCTCAAAAAAATCGGGATCCAAATCTGTCGCTAGATCCGTGGCGTAAAAAGACGGAGGATGCACTCCCTCGGGAACATGAAAAAGTTCTTCTTCTTGAAGTGTTTTGAGCCAAAGCCAATCCACCGCGGTAGCGAGTTGCCCAAAACTCAGCGTCTTAAAAATCTGCGGATGCCATGGGTTTTCTTGATGGTCCGGTGGAATGACCCACGCACCCTCTCCCAGCACGAGCGAGCGATTGAGCGCAAACTGCCCCACGCCAAGCGAGGCAATCAAGGCGATGACCGCCGCCGATCGGGTCATTGTTTTTCTTGCCTCACAAAAAGGCTCTCGAGTGAGGGCCTCACGAGTTTGACTTCTAAAATCCGAGCGCGCGCCGCCAAAAGTCCGGTCAAGACCGCGTCTACGCCCTGACTCGTACGCAGCCGTCCACAAACGTTGCCTTCGGATTCTCGAAGTGCAGTCCACTCTCCCAGCCCACGAGCGCTCTCGAGACTCACTTGGCCAAATGTGATTTCAACGAACTCCGCAGCCGTTTCTAAAAACTGAGCGATCGGTCCCGCACCAATGAGTCTTCCATTTTGTATGAGCGCCACATGATCACAAATCGCCTCGACATCCGGAATGATGTGCGAGCTGAAAAAGATCGTGCGCCCCTCGGAGGCGAGCTGCTGAATGAGTTCTCGGATTTCTCTTCGCCCAAACGGATCGAGTCCGCTCATGGGTTCGTCCAGCACCAAAAACTCCGGGTCATGCAAGATGGCCTGAGCAATCCCAATGCGCTGGAGCATTCCCTTAGAATAGTTTCGCAGTTCGCGGTCGCGTGCGTGCGACATCCCGACGGATTTCAAAACGATCGGGGTGCGGTCTGCAATCGCCGCGCGTGACATACCCGCCAGGCTTCCAAAATACTGGAGCAGCTCAGCGCCGGTGAGGTGCTCGTAAAAATAGGGGCGTTCGGGCAGGTAACCGATGCGGCAGCGGGCCTTAGGATCCAGTACATTGACTCCGCCCAGTAGGATCTGGCCACGTTTGGGTTTCTTGATTCCAACAATGAGATGAATGAGCGTGGTTTTTCCGGCTCCATTGGGCCCTAAAAATCCCATCACCGAGCGACTCGGGACTTTAAAATCCAAATCGTGAAGAATCTGCGCCTGAGTCAGCCAAAAGCCGCTTCGAAAGGATTGATCGATCTGCTGGATTTCCAGAAGGTGAGCCATAGTTATCTGAGTTCCGAGTTTGGTTAAAAGTGTGCCCCAGGTTTTTAAAAATTTCTACCTATCAGCGTAGGAACACACTGGACCCGACGCGACTGCCCGCTTTACACTGGTGACCCATGAGAGATCAGACATGAATCCAATCCAAGGGCTTACTTCTACGCCTAGGGTGGTCGCAGGCATCGCGCGCGTGACGCTGTCTGAGATTCTCCGCGACAAGGTCCTCTACAACACCCTGGTTTGCGGGGTTCTGCTCTTTGGCGTCGCATTTCTAGCTTCAAACCTGACGTTTTTTCGCCCTGAGCGGATTGTTTTGAACTTTGGACTGACCGCGCTTTTGATTTCGTGTGGTGCGCTCGGGGTTTTTATCGGTTCAGGAATGCTGGCCCGAGAGTTCGAGCGGCGCACGATCTTGGTGGCGCTGACCCGGCCGATCTCTAGAACTCAATTTGTCGCAGGCAAGTTCGCGGGCCTTGCCGCGGTACTCACGCTTAACTGGCTGCTGATGGCGGGCTGTTATCTGGCGATCTTGAAATATGTCGCGGGTGACGCGCCGGTCTTTAGCGCGACTCTTTGGATCGCGGTAGGGTTCGCGCTTTTGCAATCCTGGGTCCTGGCGGCACTTGCCGTTTTTTGTTCGTCGTTTTCTACGACATCCCTCTCGGCTGTGATGACTATTGGCGCTTTCATGGTGGGCTCTAATATTTCGCAAATCAGGATGGTGGCCACCAAAATCGAGTCGCTTCCGATTCGCGGCGCCATCAATACGGCGGCTTTAGTGCTCCCCAATTTTGAGCATTTTCAATTTGGAACGAAAGTGACCTATGGGCTCCCTGTGACCTGGCAGTTTGTTGCAACAGGGATCGTCTACACCTTCGCACTCGTTGCGCTCTGCTTGCTGCTTGCGGGCGGACTCGCAGGTAGAAAAGAGGCCTGAGCTCGTGACGCTGACGCTTCAACTGCTGCCGCCCTGGTTTACTCACACGATGGCTATTGCATTTGGCCTGGTCGTCGGGAGTTTTATTAACGTTGTGGTGGCGAGACTTCCGCATGGGCAGTCGATTGTGACGCCGAGAAGCCGCTGTCCCAAGTGCGAGAAGTCGATTGCCTGGTACGACAATATTCCGGTCTTGAGCTATTTAGTGCTCCGAGGCCGTTGCCGTGGGTGCAAGACTTCGATTTCCGTCCGCTATCCTGCGATTGAGCTTTTGGTGGCGCTCCTTTTTTTGGCGACCGAGATTAAGTTCGGAGTGGGCGGGCTGCTCCTGATTCGCGATTGGCCTTTTGTCGCGTCACTGGTTGCCATCACCTTCATTGATCTCGAACACAGAATTATTCCGGATGAGCTCAGTCTGGGCGGGCTGGTACTTGGGCTTTTAACTGCTTGGTTTGTGCCTGGATTGGGCCTCGTGATGGCGCTAGTGGGAGCGGCTCTTGGATTTGGATTTTTTTACGGCCTTTCGTGGACCTATTACCGACTCAAAGGAAAAGTAGGCTTAGGGGGCGGCGACATTAAATTGCTGGCCATGTTTGGCGCGTTTCTCGGGCCTGCAGGCGTTTTTTCAACGGTTCTGATCAGCTCAGTGATGGGGAGTGTGATCGGAATCACCTATGCACTGGCTACTCGCAAAACAGCGGCGTCCGAAAGCGGTTCAGACGAAGCCCCAAGCGGCGGCCTGATGAATGTCGCAATTCCGTATGGTCCCTTTCTGGTTTTAGGGGCACTCTATTACTACTTTTTAGGGGATCTCGAATGGCTCCCATTCATGAAACTGATGTAGCCGAAGAGCGAAGCGCCCGAGCTCAGTGGGAACACTATGAGCTCTGGGAAAAGGTCGTCGTTCGCGCGCGAAGGAAGCGCGGTCTTTGGATCGGCGCCACAGTTTTGGTTTTTTTTGGGCTGTCGGCGGTTCCGATCGTACTCGAACGACTGCCGCATTGGCGTGCGATTGAGGCGTCCAGGGTGCTTGCGCAAGAGGTCTCGAAGATGAAGCGCGAGGCAGCTGCTGATCAGCATGCCTACCGGATACGATTCGCGGGCCAGGGAAGTCTCAGCTTTCGCGTCGAAAAGTCGGCCAACTGTTTTGAGCCTTCTGGAGCAGTCGTGCGAGAAGGCACGCTCATGGCTTCTGCTCACGCAGAAAAATTTTCGCTTTTGAGTCCGACGCGCGGAAAAGAAATCGGAATTCCTGGGCTTTCGGAGACATTTTGTTACGATCCGCTCGAAGGAAGCAGCGTAGAGTGGTCGAATCAAGAACAGATGGCGGGCTTCGGAATCATCCCCCGCCAAGACATTGAGGTACCAGGCAGTGCTGTCAATGAACTGACGATTCGGCGAGATCGACTCTCAGTTTTACTTTTAAACGGTCAATCGGCAGAAATTTCCTTCGAATAGTTGAAGGTTTTGCCCAGTCCTGTAAAAATTAACAGTATGGAGATTTATATTTCGTGAGCCCACCGTCTGGGGGGTTGTCAAAACTGTTCGGTGGGTTCGGCGGCGGTGGCGGTAGCCATTGCGTGGGCTTGAGCATCGGCTCGTCAGCGATCAAGCTGGTCGAGCTGAAACGTGAGAAAAAAGGCTATAAACTCCTCCATTTTGGAATGATTCAACTACCGGAGGATGTGATCGTCAACCGTGAGGTGGTCAATCCTGTCGCATTAGTCGATAGCCTCAAGCAGCTGATGGCGCAGTTGAAGCTCAAAACAAAAAACGTCTGCGCATCGCTTTCCGGCACATCACTGATCATCAAGCGCATGCAAGTTCAGGCGGCCAAGATCAAGGAACTCCAAGATCAGGTTTTTTGGGAGGCCGAACAGTACCTTCCGTTCGATGTCTCGGACGTCGTCATGGACTTTCAAACATTGTCGCGATCCAAGGACAATCAAACAGATATCTTGCTGGTCGCGGTCAAACGCTCGGTACTCGATAGCTACATGACTTGCATCGAAGACGCAGGACTCAAGCCCACGATCATGGATGCGGATTTTTTTGCGCTCCAAAACGTTTTTGAAGCCAACTATCCGCTCCAGGCCTCCGAGTCCGCGGCTATTGTGGATATCGGTTCAGCTGCGATGAAAATAACGGTGGTCAACCAAGGGATTCCGGTTTTCACCAAGGACTCGACACTGGGTGGTCGCAATCTCACGGCCGAAATTCAAAAACACCTGGGCCTCAGTTTTGCGGATGCTGAAACCCTCAAGGCCGGTGGCGGAGGCGGTTCGACGCCGCAAGAGGTCGTCGAGATCATGCACTTGATGGGCGAAAACTATGGAATGGAAATCAAGCGCGCACTCGATTTCTATAACGCCTCATCGGTTGCGCCTCCGGTTTCGTGTGTGCTCTTGGCGGGCGGGGGTTCAAAGGTCCCCAACCTGTCGCAAGAGATCGAGAGCAAAATCGGACTGCCCACGCAAATGATCAATCCGTTTAACGCGATTTCTTACGACCCCGCGGTATTTACACAGGAGTATGTCCAGTCGATCGGCCCTATTGCGGCCGTTCCGATCGGACTTGCGCTCAGGGCGGGAGCCCCATGATCAAAATTAATCTGGCGACTCGAAAATCTCCTGCAGCAGTGGGTGAAGGCCGGCCCAAGTCAGGGCTGAGTTTCGATTCCTCGGCACTCAAGGACCTCCCGATTCGGCAACTGGCAATCCCTATTGTCGCGATCTTGGGTGCAAATATTTATGTGGATTCAAGTAAGACGAGTGCCTTGGCGGAGCTCGATGCGCAGATTTCCAAACTGACTCAGGAGCAAAGTGCGTTACAGGAGCAACGCGCAAAAAATCAGAAGTACGAAGACACTCGAAAAATTCTCGTCGCGGACGAGGAATTGATCCGAAAAAAAATCGAAACGCTTCAAACAGTGATGGCTGATGCCGAAAAACCCACCGAGATCCTCAAGGGACTTTCACAGAGCACTCCAGCAGAGCTTTGGGTCAGCAATCTCATGGTCGGCCCGGTAGAGGTGAAGTTGAATGGTTGGGCAAGGCAATTTAGCTTGGTGGCAGACCTTAATACCAATCTCAACAACAGCGGAGTTTTCAGCGATCTCAAAATTGGAGAGTCCAAACAGGAAAAAACTCAACAGGGTGTGTCGGTTGTTACGTTTGAGATCAATGGTAAGAGGAAATAAAAGTGGAACAGGTTGAAGGAGCTGGACTTAAGGGGATCATTGCTAGGGCTTGCGGTCCGCTTGCGGTCTTGTACGTGCTTTACTCCGCCTATGATCTCTATTTTGTATTTCCAACCGACGCTTCATCACCTACTGCGCAAAAGGCGAGCCAGATTAAGACCCTTCAGGATGACAACGTAACTCTTTCGAACGAGGTGAAGGCGATGGAGGAGTTTGTTAAAATGCTCCCTTCCACGACGGAGAGAGTTCGAGAGGCGGGAAAAAAACTCGGAGAGATGAAAACCAACCTCAGTGACGTCATGGACGCCGGGGGCTTCATGAAGTTGATAGAACGTGAAGCTAAACGGGTCGGAGTCACGATTTTGGGAATCAAGTCGCTCGAAAAAATTGAAAAAACATTTTACGTCGAGCAGCCATTTGAAGTGCAGTTTCGTGGGGTATTTGCGCAAATATATGCACTCCTTGAGAGAATATCAAAAGTTCAACGAATCATCCGGGTCGAGAGTTTTCAGATGAAGCCAGTCACCGCCGCGACCGCGAAGTTTGTTGAGCTTGAAGGGGTGATGCAGCTCAAGACCTATCAGTACAATGAGTCGAGAGAGGACACACTCGACCAGTCTAGCGGAAGAGCTCAGCCTGCGGGTGCGGTGACTGATCAGGGATCCCCCGCGCAGAAGGAAGGCGGACCATGAGACTGTGGCTTTCGATCCTAGCCCTGATCATAACGGCGAGCGGTGCCTCGGCTAGGGGCGAAGAGGCTGCGCCCAAAACCGATCAGGAAGCCGCGGAAAAAGACAATGCGCAATCCGGGATCTCCGAATCCCTTCTCGAAATGCGTGATCCGTTCAAGCAGCCCGTGCTTGTGGTAGAAAAGATCGTGCTTAGATCGGAGCTCGAATCTTTTCAGACGGAGAGCTTCAAGTTGATCGGTGTGATCACGGGTGCGGACCGGTTGCGGGCGATTTTGGCAGACCCGAACGGTAAGTCACACTTTGTTTCGGAGCGCATGAAGATCGGCACTCGCAGGGGTGTGATTAAAAAGATCACCGAGGATGAGGTTCAAGTTGATGAGCGCATTACCAACATTGTCGGAAAAGAAGAAATCGTAAGAGTTCAACTTCGACTGCCCGCGGAGCTCGAATCCGAAGAAGGCGGCTCAAAAACGGCGCAAGGGGCTACTCAAAACGCAGCTGGATCGTACGATCCAGCTCAGCGGTGAGAGTTCTGGCAGGAAGCTAGAAATGAGGGACGGATGAAGACGAAAGTAAAGTTGGCGTTAGGCTTGGCACTAAGTATTGCGGCTGGGATGCTTCTTGAGCCCTCGCAAATCGAGGCGGCCTCTCAAGTCAGTGGAATTGAGTTTAAGAGCCATGAAGGGGCAAGCGAGATTCAGGTTCGCTCGGATTCACCCATCACTTACGAAACTCAGGAAAACTCTCAGGACAAGCAGATTGTCATCGAGCTTAAGGACTCGCAGCTCTCCAAGTCAGCGAACCGCAAATTGGATACATCGTCCTTTAACAGCAGCGTGACTTTGGTCAGTCCTTATCAGGTTGAAGGTCAGGCTGATACGGCTCGAATCGTGATTCAGCTCCGCGAGAGGGTGTCGCCCACCGTTTCGCAGGACGGAAACGTACTTAAGATTGCGATTCCAACCGCACAGGCATCGGGCGTAGAAGCTGCTTCTCCGGCGACCACGGATGGAGTCCCGCAAGCGGAACCCGAGCTTTCTTTGGGTGAAAGAAATCTTGACCAGCTCGCTGATGGAATCAAAACAAAACGTTTTACGGGCAAGCACGTCACTCTTCAGGTGCGCGATGCGGACATCGGCTCTGTGCTGAGGTTGATCGGCGAGGCGAGCGGTTTCAACATCATTTTAGGCGAAGGGGTGAAAGGAAATGTCACGCTTTCGCTCGTCGATGTTCCGTGGGATCAGGCGCTGGACGTGATCTTAAACACCATGCGACTGAGCGCCGAGCGGAGTCATAATATTTTGAGGATTTTGACGCTCGAAAATTTTACCGGCGAAAAAGTAGCGATTCTAAATGCCAAGAGAGCGGCCGAAAACTCAGCTCCACGAGTGACTCGCATCTTTCCGATTAGCTTTGCCGATGCCCCGTCTTTGGCAAAGATTTTGAGCAAATTTGGAAAGTCAGCGGGCGTTGGCGGGGGTGCCGAAGATAATGTTCAAATCGACTCGCGCACCAACAGCCTGATCGTCCAGGATATTCCTGAAAACGTCGAAAAGATGAAAAAGCTCATCGAACTCTTGGACACTCAAACCCCGCAAGTGCTGGTGGAAGCCAAGATTGTCGAAGCGAGTGAGGGTTTTGCGCATAGTTTGGGCGGAAATCTGGGACTTTCGGACAAGCAGAACTCCGGACGTTGGTTTGCGAGCTTTGCGGGCTCAAGTCCGGAGAACGGACTTTTCGGTGGTGCGGGTATTTTTCCGGATTCGAAGTCGCTTGCTGGCGACGCGGAGGGCAGACAGTCGACGGGCACCAATATTTTCGGGCTGTCTCCGACCGTCAGCTTTTTGAGAGGGATCGGTCGCATCAATGCGATTCTTAAAATTTCGGAGGAGGAATCCAAAACCCGCGTGATTTCTGCTCCTAAGCTAGTCGTTCTGAATAAGAAAACTGCAAAGCTCATTGCAGGAGAGCCGGTAAAAGTTCCGATATCCACGACCACCTCGTTTGATGGAACGATCAGTACGTCATTTGAGGTTAAGCACGCCAATTTGTCCCTCGATGTGACACCTACAGTGACGAACTCGGGCAGCATCCTTTTGCAGCTCAATGTCTCGCGCGATGTTTTGCGTACGGAGGCCGTGGCTCCGAGAAACATGTCTACCGATGTCCTCGTAGAGAATGGAACTACCCTGGTGATCGGGGGCATTTACTCGATGGACACCATCGAGTCGGCCGGAGGATTTCCGTTTTTGCGAAAAATCCCGATTTTGGGCGCCCTCTTTGGAAATGAAGGCGCAACGACAAAACGAAGCGAGTTGATTATCTTCATTACACCTAGGATCGTTAACGAAAAAGAAGCGGGCTTGGTGACTGACAGCAGTCCCGCGAGCTGACGGGAAAAATCATGCTGCGAAACGTACTGAAAGGATCGCAATCTCCGGTGATTTACGAGTACCTCCGAAAGTATCAGGAGGACCCGACCTCGCGCGTTTTCGCGCCGCTTGCGGAGGCATATCGCAAAGCGGGTCTAGCTAAGGAAGCAGTTGAGATTGCCCGCGAGGGCCTACGAATTCATCCCGGATTTGTGGGTGGGCGAGTGGCGCTTGCACGCGGGCTCTTTGACCTTCGACTCTATGACGACGTCATTGTGGAGCTGACTCCGATTGTGCGGGATGTTCCCGATAATCTGGTGGCCCAACGATTATTGGCAGAGTCTTGTTTGATGCTGGGTCGGGCCGGCGAAGCGCTCATGGCTTACAAAATGCTTTTGTATTTTGCTCCTGATGACGTGGAAGTTTCACGCATGGTTCAGGAGCTCGAGGCTCGCGCCTATGAAGCTGGGGATCTGGTGCTGAGGACAGATGCTCCTAGCTCAGAATTTGAAGTGCGCGCGTCTCAAGGAGCTATTTCGGGGGATCCGGCGCTCAAGCGGCGTCACTGGGTGGCCCAGGTCGAAAAACTTCAGGCCTTGCTTCAGGGTGTCGAGCGGTATCGCTGCCGTTGACACTCCCTAAGGGGTCGGTTACTAACTCAAACCTATGTACCCAACCAATCAGTTTCGCAAAGGCCTCAAGGTCGAGCTTGACGGCGTTCCCTTTGAAATCGTGGATTTCCAGCATGTCAGTCCAGGCAAAGGTCGGGCGTTTACGCGAACCAAACTCAAGAACATGCTGAATCAGAACGTGATCGAACGAACGATCACCTCGGGCGATAAGCTGGACCGAGCCAATACCGAAGAAAAAGAAATGTCCTACCTCTATCGCGATGCCGAGGGGTTTCATTTCATGGATCAGACCAATTTTGAACAGGCTGTTCTCAGCGGCGAACAGTTGGGCGAAGGCAAAGATTTTCTTCAGGAAAGTCTCGTGATCAAAGTCATGTACTTCAACGAACGCCCGATCGGCGTTGAGCTTCCCACTTTCGTCGTACTGCAAATCAAGGAAACCACGGGTTCGTTCAAGGGCGACACG
Organism: Bdellovibrio sp. ZAP7; assembly: GCA_945865865.1. Lineage (GTDB taxonomy): Bacteria > Bdellovibrionota > UBA1018 > UBA1018 > UBA1018 > CAMBEX01. The sequence goes on along the minus strand of CAMBEX010000003.1, from coordinate 3,913 downwards.
GTAGGAGGCACAAAGCCCGCGACGCTAGAGACGGGTGCTGTGGTCAACGTTCCCTTTCACATCAAAGAAGGGGATTTCATCAAAGTGGATACCCGCGATTATTCCTATTCAGAAAAGGCGAATAAGTAACGTGGCTAAAAAGACGGTTGCGAAGGCAAGAAGTCCACAGACTCCTTTGAAAGATCTCGAATCTGTTTTTGAGATGATGGCGCGCCACGAAATGGCGGAGCTCGAGTGGGATCGCGGCGGTGAGAAAATCCGTATTCGCAGCAAATGGGGTGTGGTTTCTGAAACCGTGTATTCAGCCTCGGCTCCCGCAATCGGTTATGCTCCCGCACAAGCTGGATCCAATGGCGCAGGCGCAAATCACGCAAACGGTTCCGCAGCAAATACGGATCTAAAGCCGGGCGTACTGCCTGCAAATCAAAAACAAATCTTGTCGCCGTTTGTGGGAACTTTTTACCGCAGACCCTCGCCTGACGTTGAGGCTTACGTCAACGAAGGCAAGTCCGTAAAACGGGGTGATGTTCTTTGCATCATCGAAGCGATGAAGCTCATGAATGAGATCGAGTCTGAGTTCAATGGCAAGGTGGTGTCCATTCTTGCTGAAAACGGTCAGCCGGTTGAATTCGGTGAACCGCTTTTTGTGATCGAAACCTGACCGCTCAACGACTCGGGACTATGACGGCACCTCTATTTCGAAAAGTATTGATCGCAAATCGCGGAGAGATCGCACTCCGCGTGATTCGCGCGTGTCGCGAGCTAGGTATTTCAACAGTCGCTGTGTATTCCACCGCCGACGAGCATTCGCTTCACGTGAAGCTAGCTGATGAGGCGGTTTGCATCGGCCCACCGCAGTCAAAATTGAGCTACCTCAATATGGCGAGCATCCTTTCGGCCGCGGATATCACGGGGGCCGACGCGATCCATCCTGGTTACGGATTTTTGTCAGAAAATGCCGAATTTGCGCGTCTTTGCCGCGAATGCAAGGTGACGTTCATCGGGCCTTCGCCTGAAAATATTATGGCCATGGGTGAAAAGACCCGGGCTCGCGCGATCGCCAAGGCCGCCGGTGTCCCCATGTTGCCCGGCACTACGGAAGCGGTTCCAGGGCTTGAGGCCGCTGTCGAAGAGGCACGAAAAATTGAATATCCCGTCATTCTCAAGGCGGCTGCTGGGGGCGGTGGACGCGGGATTCATGTCGTTTATAACGAGCAACAGCTCAGGGCCTCTTTTGATCGCGTGAGTTCTGAGGCCGGCGCTGCGTTCGGAAATCCGGCAATGTATCTTGAAAAGTACTGCGAACATCCGCGGCACGTCGAGATCCAGGTGCTTTGCGACAAGTTCGGCAATCGTCTCTTTTTGGGTGAACGCGATTGTACGATTCAGCGCCGCCACCAAAAAATGCTCGAGGAGTGCCCAAGCCCGGTTTTGGACGCGAAGCTGCGTGAAGAAATGGGGCGCGCGGCACTGAAGCTTTGCGACGCGGTCAATTACGAGAACGTGGGTACGGTCGAATTCTTGGTCGAAAAGGGCAAGTTTTACTTCATGGAAATGAACACCCGGATTCAGGTCGAACATCCCGTGACCGAGATGGTTGTCGGCGTGGATCTGATCAAGGAACAAATCGCCGTATCAGCGGGCAAGAAACTAAAGCTCACCCAGAAAGATATCCAGATCAAGTCACACGCCATTGAGTGTCGGATCAATGCTGAAGATCCCGAGCGCTTTGCCCCATCGCCCGGAAAAATCACGGCCCTTCATACGCCAGGCGGCTTTGGAGTGCGGGTCGACTCTTTTGTCTACGCTCAGTACAAGGTCGTTCCCTTTTACGATTCGATGATCGGAAAACTCATTGTCCATGCCCCAACGCGGGACGAAGCGATCGCGAAAATGCGTCAGGCGCTTGACGAATATGTCATCGAAGGCATTAAAACGAACATCCCGTTCCACAAAAAAATCATGAACAGTAAGAAGTTCCGCGACTCCGACTACGACACGCATTTTTTGGAAGAGTTCCTGCCGAAATACGAGTAAAATTCAAGGGATGCGCCCTCCCGAAAACGTCGAAGGCACGGTCGTCGATCTTGGGGATGATCTCCTCGAAAAGACCGCAGTACTTACGCACGTAGTTCCGTCACCCCAGGGAGTTGTGGGTGCGGCATCCTCCCCGTCTATCGACGATGATCTTCAGAGCGCCCATATTCTTTTGAGTGAAGGTTTGACTGAGGAAGCCAAAAAAGTTTTAAGACGGATAGTCATGGCGCAGCCGGATCATGTGCTGGCCCAAGAGAAGCTCGCGGAAATTGCTGAGCTTGAGTTGAGCCACCTCTTGAGTGCGGAGGGTCGCCGTTCTCGAAGCCAGGGGCCTGCTCCCGAAGCGTTAGACGTCGAGGCGATCCTTGTGGCGCTCGACCGGGATTTTAATTTGGGCGGTGTAGCGGCCCTGTCCTTGTTTCAAGACGCAAAAGAACAAAAAGGTTGGGCGAAGTTTTCCATCGATCTAGGCCAGCGGCACAGCGAACTCACCGCGCAGGATCGCATCGATTGGGGCGTCGCATTTCTAGAAATGGGGCTGCTCGAGTTGAGTATCGAGCAGTTCAAGGCGGCCGGACGGGAGTCTCTGCCGGCTCAGGCGCTTTTGGCCTATTCGCTGATCCTAGCTGAGAGAGCTTTTGATGCAGCGATGGTTCTGGAGCCGATCGTGGGAGACTCCGATGTTTCTGGCGAGGAAAAAATACACTTCTTTTATTTAATGGCCCGCGCGCAAGAAGCGCTCGGTGAGCCTGGCTTGGCCCAGGGCTGGTATGAGCAGGTCCTGGAAACTGACCGCTCCTATCGCGACTGCGCGGAAAGAATCAAAAAACTCGACTCGATGGATTGAGAATGTTTAAGAGCCCCTTTTTGATTTTCATCATGGTCGTAAGCGCACTGGTCGGAGCCGCGGTCGGCTTTATTCAGAGCGAAGCGTTTGCCCGAATCGTCAAAAAAACGGTTGCTCAAAAGCTTCCAGCCGAAATGGGCGTTCAGGGGGATTTCTCGGATCTTTCAATCGCCCTTTTTCCGCCGGGAGTTTCGATCAAAAATCCCAGGCTCACGCTCGACAGCAAAAATATTTTCAACCTCCCGGCGGACTCAGCGATCTCTGCCGAAAGGATCGACCTCAACTTTCTGCCGTTTCAGATGCTCTCCGGAAATATTCGGATCAATGAAGTGGTCATTCACCGGGGCGACGTTTTGGTCGATTTTGATCCATCCGCATGGGATCGGCCCGCGGCAGAAAAAACAAATCGCCGCTTTCGCTGGGACGAGGCGCTCAATATTCAATGCGAGGCCGTAGCGCTCAAGGACACGAAGGTGCGCTTGGTTTGGGGACAAGATCGGGGTGGCGTAAAGACGGAGAACTCCTGGACGGAACTCATTGCGGAGTCGATCCGACTGTCCCGGGATACTCGGGGAGGGCGTGCGGGTTACGACGTCGATGTAGATCTCCGAGACGTTCGTGCAGCCGGTAGTCTTTTCGTGGGCAAGAACAAAAATGAAACGAGGTATCTCAAGAGGCTCTCCGCCAAACTCTTTGCCGACCCCACAGGACTTGCGCTTGAGAACCTCGTGATCTTGGACGACGAAGTGCGTATCGAAGCATCCGGATCGGTCGCCGGAAATCTCTTGGATCCAAAACGGCTCGATGCGAACGGTGAGGTCAAGATCTCGGCTGAACTTTCCAAGGCGATTCCATGGGTTCGCGGGTAGGCGTCGTCCCGGCAGGCAAGCTCACCGGGAGGTAACCTGGTTTTCGCGGGCAAGATCCAGGCAGATCTCCTGGCGCTCGAAAAAACTCTGAGCGCCCAAGGAAAATTGAGTGTCAGCGATTTGAAAATTGCCGGATGGGAAGCTGACCAAGTTCACGTGG
>CAMBEX010000002.1 GCA_945865865.1 Bdellovibrio sp. ZAP7 | reverse complement strand
CAAAGGCCTCACGCTGCCCTTCATTAGCTATGGGGGCTCTGCGCTTCTGGTTGATTTGTTTGCTGTCGGGGTCTTATTAAGTGTCGGTCGAGGCCCAAGGCGGTTGGCATGAGCGAGCAGGTGCAGTCGAAGGGACCGGATTTGTTTTTAGCCGGCGGCGCGACCGGCGGCCACATTTGGGCGGGTGTTTCGGTCGCTGAAGAGTGGAAAAGGCGCTATCCGAAATCCAAAATACTTTTTATTGGCGCGCGCGGAGGCTTGGAGGAGCGACTGGTCCCCAAGGCAGGATTTGCGCTCGAACTTTTGTCAGTAGGCTCCCTCAATGGCGTGGGACTGGTGCGCCAAGTGAGAACTTTTTTGAAACTGCCATTCGCTTTTGCGAAGTCCTTGGTGCTTTTATTGAAATTTCGTCCCGCAGTGGTTTTGGGAGTGGGGGGCTACGCTTCGGGTCCGATGGTGATGACGGCCCGTTGGGTGGGCTGGCTTTGGGGCGTGAAAATCGCCGTCCTTGAGCAAAACGTCATGCCCGGAATGACTAATCGGATTCTGGGAAGATTTTCGCATCAGATTCTGGCTGCATTTCCAGAAACCCGGAAATATTTTGGATCCACTCCGGTACTCGTGACAGGTAATCCAATTCGCACTTCGATGAAGCCTATGGCTCCCGCGCCAAGAGATCCGTTTACCATTTTTGTTTTTGGCGGCAGCCAGGGAGCCATGGGAATCAACACGTTGGTGCTCGACGCTCTCCCTCACCTGAGGGGTCTTTCCACGCAGATTCGGTTTATTCACCAGACTGGGGAACGTGATTTTGATCGAGTTCGTGAGGGCCACGCGCGCGCGGAGTCCGGCGCCAGAGTTGAGAAATTCATTTATGAGATGCCTGAAGTGTATTCGCAGGCGTCCTTGTTGATTTGCCGAGCGGGTTCATCAACATTATCAGAGATTGCAGCAGTCCGTCGTGCGGCCATCCTGATTCCACTGGTTTCGGCCGATCGGCACCAGGAGGCGAACGCCCAAGTTTTTAGTGACCGGGGCGCGGCCCGAGTCCTTTTTCAGAAGCGTTCGACCGGAGAAGATTTGGCGCGCTTGATTTGTGAGCTTATGGCAGACCATTCTCAGATTTCCAGAATGGAAGCGGCGGTTGCGGCGTTTCATCATCCTGCGGCCGCAGAGGCGGTGGTTAGCGGAATTACTCAAGGAGCATCCACCCATGATTCGTCGTCCTAAAAAAGATATGCGCCTTCATTTTGTTGGCATCGGCGGTATCGGCATGAGCGGAATTGCCGAAGTGTTTGCCAATCAAGGCTATCAGGTCAGCGGATCAGACCAGGCGGAGAGTGATACGACACGACGCTTGGCGCAGCTGGGTATTTCCATTCAGTACAAACATTCAGCCGAAAATGTTTCGAGCGCGCACGTCGTGGTTGTTTCCTCCGCCGTGAAATCCACGAACCCTGAACTGATGGAGGCCAAACGTCTGCGAATTCCGGTCATTCGTCGCGCCGAAATGCTGGCTGAGCTCATGCGTGGAAAAACCGGGATCGCTCTTGCGGGAACGCACGGCAAAACCACCACGACCTCGATGCTAGCCACGATTTTGGTTTCCGCTGGCCTCGATCCTACATTGGTCATCGGTGGAAAAGTGGATTCTCTCGGGGGAAATGCAAAGCTCGGTCAGGGAGACCTTGTTGTCGCCGAGGCTGATGAGAGTGACGGATCGTTTCTTCATCTTCCGGCCACGTATGGCGTGATCACCAATATCGACAACGACCATTTGGACCACTTCGGAAACCTAGCGGCAATTGAAGAGGCGTTTATTGAGTTTGTCGCAAAGCTGCCGTTTTACGGCGTCGCCGTCGTGTGTGGAGATGATCCTGGCGTCAAGCGCTGCTTGAGCCGATTTACCAAGCCGGTACTGACCTACGGACTGAGTGAAGAATGTGATTTTTTTGCTCAGGCCATTGAGCTTCGGGGCATGACGACAGTGTTCGAGTTTTGCGCAAGGCAATCCAAGGCCCCAGGGGGCGGTCACCCTCAGTGCCTGGGTAAAGTCGAACTCTCGGTGCCTGGCCGGCACAATGTGCTCAATGCTCTGGCCGTGGCAGTGATTGCTCTTCAGCTCGGAGTGCCGTTCGAAAAAATCGCCTCCGGACTCAAGATGTTTAAGGGAGTGAAACGGCGCTTTGAAATTCGCTGGCAGGATCAGCAATCCAAACGCGTGATCATCGACGACTACGGTCACCACCCGACCGAGATTGCGGCGACTCTTTCGGCCGCGCGCCAGTTTTGGAGCGGAAAAATCAGAGCGATTTTTCAGCCGCACCGGTACTCGCGAACGTTGCATTGCCGTGATGGTTTTCTGTCGGCGTTCAACGTGGCGGATGAAGTTTTTTTGACCGATATTTATGCGGCCGGTGAGGAGCCGATAGACGGGGTAAATTCGGCGGCATTGGTTGAACAGATTCGGGCGGTTTCTCCGAGCGAAAAGACGGTGACCTATGCCGGAGACCTTTCGGCCGCGCGTGACCTTATGCTCAAGGGCTTTGATTCAGGTATGCTGCTGATCTGCTTTGGGGCTGGTTCTATTACCCGCCTTCCAGAGCAGTTGATTGAACGACTGGAGTCGACAAAAAAATCATGAGCCTTTCCTGGTTCCACGAAAACCTGTCGCGATTTTCAGGGGAGCTTCGCTGGGACGAGCCGCTTTCGCGCCATACCTACTATCGCATTGGAGGGCCGGCAAGGGTTCTGGCCATTCCAAAGTCCATCGACGATCTTAAGTTTCTTGCGGAAGGGATTCGGCAAACGGGTTTGCGTTCTTTTGTGCTGGGCCTTGGATCCAATTTATTGGTTTCTGACTCGGGTTTTGACGGTCTCGTGATTAAAACGGGTAGGGTGGATTTTTCGATTTCTGTGCAGCCCGATGGTGTGACCCAGCTCCGAACGGGAGCCGGCGTGGCGATCTCGACTCTCCTTCGTAGGGCCGCGCAAGAGGGCTGGGGCGGTTTGGAGTTTTTGACCGGAGTTCCTGGGTCCGTGGGTGGAGCCGTTTTTATGAATGCGGGAACGCACCTAGGTGAGGCCAAGGACAGACTGCGTGCGGTGGAGGCATTTGTGTTTTCACAAGACCAAGTAATCCGCTTTGAGCGGGACGAACTTCGCTTTGAGTACCGAAGAAATTTTTTTCTCCCCGCGGATGCGATCGTCACCGCGGCGGAGTGGTTCATTGATCCGGTTTCTCCCGATGAGGTCAAGTTGCGAATCGATCAGACCCTGTTTCGGAGAAAAGCCACACAACCCGTGGATTATCCGTCCTGTGGAAGCGTGTTCAAAAATCCAAGAGAGCGCGGCCTAAATGCATGGCAAGTGGTGGATCAGGTAGGCCTTCGTGGCCACCGGATTGGTGACGCGCAGTTTGCCGAGAAGCACAGTAATTTCATAATTAATCTAGGATCGGCTCGTGCAGAAGACGTCAAGCAACTCATCGACCTGGCTAAGGAGCGGGCTCGGAGTCAGCTCGGTGTCGAGCTTGAAGAAGAGGTTCGGTTTGTGGGGTTCGAGTGAACGCACTGATCACCGGAGCGTCCAGCGGAATCGGTCGAGCTCTTGCTGTAGAGTTTGCGCGAAGCGGATACGGTCTTTTGCTGGTGGCTCGCGATCTGCCGCGTTTACAAGCGGTGGCCACTGAGTGTCGCGAACGCTTTGGAGTCGAGGTGGAGATTTTTCCTCAGGATGTGGGCGCACCGGATTCAACCCTGCGTGTGGGTCACTGGATCCGATCGCTTAGAAAGCCGATCAATGTACTGGTCAATAATGCGGGATTCGGCGTGCACGGGGATTTTGCGTTTACCGATCTCGACCGCGAGATCGAAATGGTAAATACCCATATCACGGCGATGCTGGGACTTTCTAAACTCGTGCTGCCCGAAATGATTGGTCGAGGCGCGGGGGGAATCATCAATATCTGTTCTCTTTATTCATTTTTACCAGCGCCGCAGCAGGCGGTCTACGCAGCCACTAAGGGTTTCATGCTTTCATTTTCCGAGGCGCTTTCGGATGAGCTCAAGTGGAGTGGCCTCACTGTGACGGCAGTTTGTCCTGGTACGGTTAACACTGAGTTTCGCACCCGAATGGGTGTGTATTCAAAAAAGCCGAGTGGAATGTCGCCCGAGAGAGTGGCTCGAACGGCAGTTCACGCTTTTCAGGCTGAAAAATCGCTGTGCATTCCTGGATTTTTGAACCAACTCTTGGCGCTCCTGGCAAAATTTCTGCCGCGATCCGTAGTCCCAGGATTAGTTCGGGTCGCTAACCGCATGAGACGCCTCAACGCCGGGGCCAAGCCCCGTCAATCTTGAGTGTAACTTTTTACAACAAGCTCACTCGGAGGTGTTTTCGCCGCTTGGAGCAGTGGATCCTTTAAGTCCTTGGCTGTTGCCAGTACTGAGATGGCGAGTCGGTCCGGGTGCAAGAACTTTTTGAGCGCCAAATTTGTTTGCGAAAGGCTTACCTTGGCCAGTTCTGCCGCGTAAGTCTTCATGAGTCCATCGGGTAGCCGCAGTGTTTTTTCGAGAAGAGTATTTTCGACACGCTTCTTGGGTGTGTTGAACATAAAGCCCGCACCATTGATGGCGCTCTCTTTAGCTAGGTCAAACTCCTCTTGAGTGACGCCCTTGTCTCGGAGGCTCTCTATGAGCTCCAACGCAAAACCGAGTGCCTGCGACGAATCCTTGGAGGCGGGTGAAAAATGCGCCTGCCAGGAGCGAGGCTTGAGACCGTACCTAAATGCGCTACCCGCTCCGTAACTCCATCCGCGCTTAACTCGGATCTCAACCATCATACGCGAAGAAAACGATCCTCCACCGAAAGCGGCGTTGCCCAGGTAGAGTGGAAAATAATTTGGATCGGTCATCAGTGCGCCGACCTGACCGATTTGAACCTGAGTCTGCGTACGTTCCGGCTTGTCGATGATTTGAAGTCGTTTTTGAGGGGCGTTCACAGGCGCTGGCACAATCGCAATGGTTTCACCTCCTGCCCGATCCTTGCCGAGTTTCGAGGCCCAGGACTCTAACGTACCTTTGTCGGTGTCGCCTGAGGCTACGAGCACCATGTTTTGCTCACGAATGAGCTTGTCGTAGTGGCGCGTAATTTTTCGGCGATCCAACTGCTCAATGTCCCGAATTTTGCCGACAATCGGTTTTCCGTAGGGATGGCCCATAAAAAGAAACTCAGTGAAATGCCGCTGACTGATCGCATGATCGTTGCCCTGCTCTTGCAAAAGGGCTGAGATCATCTCGGATTTGAGCTTCTTGATCTCAATTTCCGGAAAGCTAGGCCGAGTTAAAACCTCATGCAGGAGTCGTAGAAAATGATTGAGTTCGGCGCTCAAAACCGCGCCACGAACGATCATGGATTCGGAGCGCGTCTCGACCTCGAGTTGCGCTCCCATCTGGTCAAGTTCGAGGTCGAGCTTCTCCTTGTTGCGGAGTTGTGATCCGCGGAGAAGCATCTCCCCCATGAAGTTGGTCAATCCAGACTGACCCTCTGGATCGGTAACTGCCCCCGCTTTTACGGCGACGTTCACGTAAACGATAGGGACACTACCGTCATTCTCCAAAAAAACGTCCAACGCCGGCGCAGAATTCGCGAAAAAAAGAGAGCATAAGATGGCGATACGAGGTTTCACAGTGCCTCCTTTTTTAATCCGCTGATGACGGTTCTGTTTTTCGGAGAAAAGTATTTTTGAGCAACCTTAAGGACTTCCTCTGGGGTTACCATTTGAATTTTTTTCTGCCGATCCAATCCGTGTTCCACGGAGTCTGCCAAGACCTCAGATCGCCCGACAAATTGCGCGCGTTCTGAGTTGCTTTCAAATGAAGTGTAAAATTCAAAGTTCAGGATGTTTTTAGCGCGAGTGAGTTCCGCCTCTGGGACGAGCTCGCGGGTGAGTCGTTCGAGTTCCTTGACGATCAGGCTTTCGGCCATGGAGGCTTTTTTGTTTTTCTGCATTTGCGCTCCGAAAATGTAGAGAGAAGGGTCCTTGGCGTCGCGACTGTAGGCGTAGGCCGCGGACGCGATCCCCGTCTCGACGAGCACGCGGTTGAGTCGGCTGCTTTTTCCGCCGCTCAGTACCGACTGAATCAGGTCGAGCGCGGCCATGTCGGGATGGATGACCTCTGGAATGGGGTACCCCATGAGCAGCTTTTCGACCTGAATATTGAGTCGAAGCGTCTTGCGTCTGGGCGAGGAGGGTGGAGCGTCGGGTTCAAAAGTTTTTCGCTGTGAGGGTTGTGCGGTAATTGCTCCGTAGTACTTTTCGACAAGAGCCAGTACTTCCTGAGCGTTGACATCTCCTGCGACCACGATTGTCGCGTGGTTGGGTGAGTAGTGCGCTCTGTAAAACTTCAAAGCATCTTCTGCCGTAAGTCGGTTGAGGTCTTCCTCATATCCGATGACGGGCCAGTGATAGGGATGCTTTACGAATGCAGTCGCCATGAGTTCCTGGTACATGAGTCCGTCAGGGCTGTTTTCATTTCGCATCCTGCGTTCGTTGTGTACGACCTCACGTTCAGTTGAAAAGGCCTGTTCGTTGACCACGAGGTTTACCATTCGCTCAGCCTCAAGCCGCGTAATCAAATCAAGTCTTTCTTTGGGAAGCTCCTGAACATAGGTCGTGTTGTCCTGAGTGGTGAACGCATTCTCTCCCTCGGCGCCCGCGGTTTCGAGGAGCTTGTCAAATTCACCGTCTTTGAGATTCTTGGTTTCCTTGAACATCATATGTTCAAAAAGATGCGCAAGGCCCGTGCGCCCCGGCTCTTCGTCACGAGAGCCCACCTTAAACCAGGTTTGATAAGCAAACGTAGGAGATGAGTGATCCTCGATGACTCGCAACTTAAGTCCGTTTTTAAGCTCAAAACGTTCCACGCGGTAGGAGCCGATGAGCGCAAGCGTCGATTTGTTGGCGGCGCTGCTGCTGACGGTAGGAGCCTGCGCTACCGAGGCGCAGCCGGAGATCGTCCCACTTAGGGTGAGTGCGATCGTGATGAACTTGTAAAAGTTTTTTGAGTTTGAACGCATTTTTCAAGTCTCTCAATCCTGAGGCCTTCCATCCACAGTAAATTCAGTTAGACTCATTTTATATGTTAGGCGCTCGCAAGACATTGACGCTCGTGTTTTCGATCATCACGCTTTTCCTGGCGGCGTACGGCGTTTATGGCGCACTTCATTCTCCACTTTTCTGGATTCAGGTTGTGGAAGTGAACGATCAGCCGGAAGACGCGCCGCTGGATGCGCAGGAAGTTGTGCAGTTGGCGTCAGTCCCGGTGGGCAACCTGAGCTTGGTTGATCTCAATTTGCCACTGATTGAAAAGCGCCTGTTGCAAAACCCGTGGGTGGCCGAAGCGCGACTGACCAAACGATTTCCCCAGACTCTTGCGATTTCGCTGAACTATCGACAGCCCAGAGCGTTGATTCAGGGGCGCGGTGGAAAATTGCGTTATGTCGATTCAGGCGGCGAAGTATTTGGAGAGGTGAGCTTGAAAGCGCAGCCCGATCTTCCGGTTCTGTTCGGAATTTCGGAGCGTGCGGAATCTTCCGATTCCGAATCAGCGACGGTTGCTGACGCCCTTCGGATTCTCGATTACTTTGCCAAACCGGATCTAGTGGCAGTTTCGCAAATTTCCTCGCTGTCTTGGAGTCCTGAGGAGGGCTTTCGGGCATGGGTGACGTACCCTTATCGGGCCGGCGGTGGTGACGTCACGAAGACAGCCCGGGCTGTCGTTCACTTGGGTCAACGAATTGACGATGAGGGAGATGCGCAGTTCGAGCGCCTCAAGAAAGTATTCGACTACCTCGCACGGCATCCAGTACCGGCTCGTCAAATCTATGCTGAGGCGAGCAAAAAAATAGTTGTCAAAACCGCTCGCGGTTCTTAGAATCCCTTAGACAGGCGATTGTCGGTCCGAAATGGCCGTTTTTGCCTACCCCAAATTGACGTCGCAAGAGGCTTCGTTGAGTGGGTTTTAAAAAGACACTGGAGAGCGGCGGTACCTGCGCTTTCAGAGTCCCATGGGAGGGATTCTCGGAATGTCCAAAAAAGACTTTGTCGTTGGCCTGGATATCGGAACCACCAAGATTTGCTGCATTGTCGGCGAGGTGGCGGAAAGTGGGCCTAATCCCATTATTGACATCGTAGGCATCGGGACCGCGCCCTCCACTGGATTACGAAAAGGTGTGGTCATCAATATTGACGCGACCGTCGAAAGCATCTCAAAGGCGATCGAAGAAGCCGAGCTCATGGCGGGCGTCGAGATCACGACCGTCTATACCGGAATCGCCGGCGGACATATCAAGTCGTTCAATTCCAACGGAATTGTCGCGGTTAAAGATAAAGAAATTAACGAAAACGACGTTCAGCGTGTGATCGATGCGGCAAAAGCCGTCGCCATTCCGCTGGATCGCGAAGTGATTCACATCATTCCTCAGGAATACGTCATCGACGAGCAGGACGGAATCCGTGATCCCATCGGAATGAACGGAACCCGTCTCGAAGCTAAAGTTCATATTGTGACTGGAGCGGTTTCTTCTGCCCAGAACATCATTAAGTGCGCCAATAAAGCGGGCTTGAATGTCGCCGAAATTTGCCTAGAACCCATCGCATCCAGCGATGCGGTGCTTTCGCAGGACGAAAAGGACCTGGGCGTGGTTCTCGTCGACATCGGCGGTGGCACGAGCGATATCGCTATTTTCAAAGATGGCGCCGTTGTTTTTACGGGTGTCCTTGCGATTGGCGGAAATCACATCACCAACGACATCGCCGTAGGACTCCGTACTCCGCAAACAGAAGCGGAGAAAATCAAAATTCAATATGGCTGCGGACTCGCCTCACTGGTCAAAGCAGATGAGACGATTGAAGTGGCTGGAGTGGGTGGACGCAAGCCAAGGGTTCTTTCGCGCCGATTGCTCGCTGAAATTATCGAGCCTCGCGTCGAAGAAATTTTCTCACTGATTCAGCGAGAAATCGCGGGATCGGGTTATCAAGACGTGCTCTCGGGTGGCGTTGTGATCACGGGGGGTTCGGCGCTTCTAGAAGGAATGCCGGAGCTCGCTGAGTTCATTCTCGAAATGCCTGTTAAGCGTGGCTTGCCTATTGGAGTGGGCGGTCTGCGTGATGTTGTGAACTCACCGAAGTTCGCAACCGGCGTTGGATTGGTTCGCTACGGCGCGCGCCACACGACCAAGAGCCGTTTTATGATTCGCGAGAAAAACATTTACGACAAGGTTCGTGGATCCATGAGGTCATGGATCAGGGATTTGTTTTAAGAATTTAGATTTAAACTGGAGCCAGTAAGGCTCCCGAAGTTGTGTTGAGTTGTAGGCCTTAGGTGGGAGACAAGAAGTCTTCTTCAACTCAGCCGATGAGGGTTCTGCGAAAGCTGCTTTCATCGGTTCTGCAGGCTGTAAAAAGGGGGGTGTCAGTGATTCCGGAGACGGGTCGCAGGCACTGAGGGTTAAAACCAGAAGAAGAGGATCTTCTTTCTTATGTTTGAAATTGATCAAATTGCGACCAGGGGTGCGAAAATTAAAGTCATCGGCGTGGGTGGCAGCGGATGTAATGCCGTCAACACGATGATCAAGATGGGTCTTGAAGGCGTTGAGTTCATCACCGCCAACACGGATCGACAGGCTCTTGAAGCGTCACTCGCTCCAACCAAGCTAGCTATTGGACAAGAGTTGACTAAGGGTCTCGGCGCAGGCGCGAACCCAGAAGTGGGCCGCAAGGCCGCGCTCGAAGATTACGCGAAAATTTCTGAACTTCTCGCGGGCGCTGACATGGTGTTCATCACCGCAGGAATGGGTGGCGGAACCGGAACCGGCGCTGCTCCCGTGTTTGCCAAGATCGCAAAAGAAATCGGCGCGCTCACGGTCGGTGTCGTAACGAAACCTTTCATGTTCGAAGGCAAGAAGCGCATGCGCCACGCCGAACAGGGCATGGCATGGTTGCGTGAAAACGTCGACTCGCTCATCATGATCCCGAACCAACGTTTGCTTGCGATCTCCGGATCGACGCTTTCGATGGTGGATGCGTTCAAGCGGGCTGACGAAGTGTTGCTCAATGCGGTTCAGGGGATCTCTGATCTCATTAATCACACAGGTCTCATTAATAGCGACTTTGCTGACGTCAAGACGATCATGCAAAACAAGGGACTGGCTCTCATGGGTATCGGTTACGCCGAAGGCGAACACCGCGCCATTGAAGCCGCAACGAGCGCTATTTCGAGCCCGCTCCTCGAAGACATCTCGATCGAAGGCGCTACCGGGATCATCATCAACATCACCGGCGGTTCCAACCTCAAGATTCACGAGGTCAACGAAGCCACGACGCTCATCATGGAAGCTGCGCATGAAGATGCGGAAATCATCTTCGGAACAGTCATTGACGAGTCGCTCAAGGATCAAGTCAAGGTCACGGTTATCGCGACCGGACTCGGCCCGATCGTTGTGAACACCGGCATGAACGTAACGCAGACGGCTTCATCGACGATGAATACCAGCACGAACAATGCGATTCAGAATGGTTTGAATTCAAACTCAAACCCAATTCAGGCTGGCCCTCAAGTGAGCGCTGCGATTGTCAACGGACTCAATAATCTGGGTTCTGCCTTGAGTGCGATCAGTTCGGAAATCAGCAACAGTTCCATCAGCACCGGAGTCTCCATGAATAATGGAGCCAATGGTAATAACGGAAATGTAAACTCCAACATGATCATCAACAGTAATGGCAACAACGCCAATAACGGTGGAATCAACAACGGCAATAATGCGACCACGAACGGCATTGCCATTAGTGAGACCGGCAATACCGGAATCGGCATTGGAAATAACGCAGGTGGATCGAATACGCCCCCTCGTCCCAATGCGGCAATGTTGGCGAGTGGCGCAACGGCAGGAAACACCGGCTCGATGAATATCGGCACGAACGGTATTCAGAACTCGAACACTTCCCAGAGTGGCAACACTCAGACGGGAGGCAACTCGAGTTCCGGAAATGACTCCAATGCAAACTCCTCTTCTGCAATGGGAGCTGGCGCTGAAGGGGGCGAGCTTGCTCGCGCTCGTGCAATTGCCACGAAGCTAGGAATCACCAACCTCACGGATGACGAATACGACATCCCGACTTACATTCGTCGTCAGCAGGATCGCGACACCTAAATCGCGCAGTTCCGGCGTTGACGCGCAGTGATATTTAGAAGGCGGGGCTTCGGCCCCGCCTTTTTTTTTTGGCATGGGCCAACCGTCCCGCCTCAATTGTCTGACTCCGCGCCCTGGATGCGCACTGACAAAACCCAGGACGATTTTTGAAAACCTCATTTTTGCGGGATATTTTAAGCTTTTTCGAATTCTTAGAGACGCTTGGGAGGTCGGCGCATGAGCCTAGTTCAATACCAATGAAACACAAGCCCCCACTGAAAAAATAAAAACCCGCCGCAAATTTGCAAAACCGAAAATCGTGCTTACACTGGCCGGAACAGGGACGAATTTTACTGGCTTGTCGCACCAAAAACAGGTGCACCTATCTAGAGCGCAAGTGGTGGCTTGGCAATAGCAAAGGAAAGCCAGAAGTACCGGGGGGAACAATGAACTATTCAGCAAAGATACTGCTGTTGGCTTTTGCGTTTACGGCGAGTGCCGCAAATGCTGCCGAATATAAAGCAGGCGAAGTGATCGTTAAGTACAAAGACGGCGCGCTAAGAACACGCACCGTCATGAGTGCTCTCTATGATGCTGCGGGCGCTGAGCGCGTGAAGCATTACAAGGGAAGCATGAAAGGGTATGAGCGCATTTTGCTCTCTGACAGCGTCAAGGTCGAAGACGCAATTGCAGAGCTCGAGCGCAGCCCTCTGGTTGAGTACGCTCAGCCCAACTACATTATTCGAATTTCGCCGCAGGAAATGCGTGCCACGGCAGGAATTCCCTGCATACCTGGCTTCGACATTCCTGGCTGCGATCCAAACGCGAAGTTTCCCTGCTTGATTCCAGGACTGCCTTTCCCTCCAGGCTGTGAAGACGGCGGCGGTGGTGGCGGCGGAGATAATCCTCAGCCTCCTACGACGCGTCCTGACCTTCAGCCTGCTCCCGCTGAGATCATTCCACCTGTCGCGGATCCTGATCTCGCTAAGGCGTACGGAATTGAAAAGGTGGGCGCAACTCAGGCTTGGGCGACCCATCGCGGTAGCAAGAGCATGGTCGTTGCGGTGATCGACACCGGTATTGATTACAACCACGAAGAACTTTCATTCAACGTGTGGCGCAATCCAAACCCTACTCAGAACGACGTAGCAGGATTCGACTTCGTTCATAACGATGGACTCCCTTACGACGATCAAGGTCACGGAACGCATTGTTCGGGTTCTATTGGTGCGGTCGGCGGAAACGGCAAGGGCATTTCTGGCGTCAATCAACAAGTGTCCATCATGGGTATAAAGTTTCTGTCAGCTGAAGGCAGCGGCACCACAGCTGATGCGATCAAGGCGATCGATTACGCAGTTGAGCATGGTGCAAAAGTTCTGAGCAACAGCTGGGGCGGCCCAGGTGAAGACGGAAACAAAGCCTTGTATGACTCGATTGAGCGCGCCAAGGCCAAGGATGTCTTGTTTATCGCTGCCGCTGGTAACGACGGCAAAGATAACGACAATGCAAGTCAGGCAAGCTACCCTGCTGCGTTCGACAATGACAACCTCATTGCGGTTGCGGCGACTGATAACAAAGACGCAATGGCTTTCTTTTCGAACTATGGAAAGAAGACCACGCACGTCGGAGCTCCAGGCGTAAACGTATACAGCCTCGCACCCGGGGGTGGTTTTGCTTCTATGTCGGGTACCTCGATGGCGTGTCCGCACGTTGCAGGTGCTGCGGCACTCTTGTGGTCCAAGAATCCAACATGGAACTATAAGAAGGTTAAAGAGACGCTCATGAACACCGCAGATCAGGTTCCTTCGTTGGCAGGTAAGACTGTCACGGGCGGACGTATCAACGTGTTTAAGGCTCTCCAGGCCAATTAATCGCGAAACTTTTAAGTTTCTCGATGGAATGATTCAGACCGGCCACAACTGGTCTGCTGCCAAGGATCAGGCTACTGACGGGGACCTCGAAAGAGGTCCCCGTTTTTTTTTGGTTCGAAAGGTTCATGTGACAAAAAAATAGGCGGCCCGCGCCATCCCTGGCACAGAGCCGCCCCCACCCTATCCGCGCGCATCCTGGCGCGGCTCCCCTAGAATCTATCCGAGCTGAAGCCTGCGCCCCAGGCTCTTAGGCATTCGCCCATCCACATGACCGAGCTCGAGGCGTTCCTCGGTCTCCTTGCACGCCACACAAAAGGTGGTCATGGGCCGAGCTTCGAGGCGGCGCATCTCGATGTCATCACCACAACCTTCACAGGAACCGAACTCACCCTCGGTAATCCGGCGAAGAGCGAGATCGATCTTCTTGAGGTAGAGGGCCTCGCGGTTGCGGAGTCTCATTCGCATGGAGGTCTCAAGCTCGCTCGAGGACTGATCAACTTCGTCGAGCCGATCATCCGTTCTGAGATTAAATTCTTCGTCTAGGACTGCGTTGCTGTAGAGCAACTTGAGTTTCTGCTCTTCGAAGAGTCCCTTGAAGCGTAGAGCCGTTCCGATTTCCATCATCGTTCCTCCGATCCATTGTGAAAAACTGGAGTACGGCCATCCCTGGCCTTTCTTGGGGCCACCTCTTGCGGCCTCATGTCAGAGGTATTTTGCGACGCGCGTGCCAGTAAAAATCCTGTGTGAAATCAATGAGAGGGCAGGGTGAGCGGCGGTGTCAGAAAGTGACTGCCGTGAAAAAGGGCCATTTTGGGCCTGAAAAAAGGGCAAAAAAAATCCGTCCCTACGGAGAGCCGTGAGGGACGGACCATTTTGTAGAATGGGCTTTCGATCAGACGGGCTTTACGCCCACTTACGACTCATGGTCTGGCCGAGGCTCTTGCTCTCGCGACCGGAGGCCGTAAGCACCTCTTTGCGTTCCTGTTCTTCTTTGCAGGCCACACAGAGAGTTGCTGTCGGACGAGCTTGAAGGCGGCCAATACCAATGTCCTGGCCGCATTCATCGCACTCGCCGAAGTTGCCTTCCTCGATACGCTTCAACGCTTCATCGAGCTTCTTGATGAATAGGACTTCGCGGTTGCGAAGTCGCATACGCATTGACTGCTCGACGTCGGTGGTCGCTTGATCAAGTTCATCATAGCGGTCATCGACACATACGCTGAAGTCCTCACGCACGACTCGATCGTTGAAAAGCACCTGACGGCGCTGTTCTTCGAAGATTCGCTTGAACTTCTTGAGTGTTTCTTTCCTCATGGTTGTTCTCCCCCTTTTAGATCACGAATGATCCATTGACTGATGGATTGTAGTGTCTCCATCACCCCCACTCCCCGACTCGCCACCGCTTCAAATGAAGGGCGTTTTGCCGGGTTAAACGTTGCTTCCAGTTCTCGAAGCGAAACGGCATCCTGCGCGTCGCGCTTGTTGTACTGAAACACCAAAGGTAACTTATGAAGATCGTACCCTTGGCGATCGAGACCCTTTTCGAGGCTCTCGAAACTTTCAATATTGGCTTCCATCCGTTCAGGCTGGCTGTCGACGACGAAAACGATTCCGTCGACACCCTTCAGGATGAACTGTCGTGATACTTCGTAAAATGTTTGTCCCGGAATCGTGTACAAGTGAAACCGGGTTTTGTAGCCGCGCACATCGTCGATGGCCAGCGGGAGAAAATCGAAAAATAGCGTGCGCTCGTTTTCAGTGCTGAGACTCACGAGCTTGCCCTTTTGTGACTGTTGTGTGCGCTCGTAGATATACTGAACGTTGGTAGTTTTTCCGCTGAGGCCAGCGCCGTAGTAGATAATCTTGCAGTTGATCTCTTTGCTGGCGTAGTTGATGAAGCTCACTCAGGTCATCTCCATCCGGTTTTCCAGCGCTTTTCCGATCGTCTGACGGTCGCTGTACTCGAGGAGACCGCCAACGGGTAGACCGTGGGCAAGTTTCGTGAGTCTCACGCCCAAGGGCCGGATCAATCGATTGATATAAAGCGCAGTGGCTTCACCTTCGACGCTTGGATTAGTTGCCAAGATGAGTTCGCGAATCGGTGCTGTTTCAGCGCCATTTTCCGCCGCAGGAGTCTTGAGACGTTCCAGGAGTTCCCTAAGTTTAAGTTCCTCGGGCCCGATTCCGTCCAGAGGGGAGAGCGCACCGTGAAGGACATGGTAAGTCCCACGATGGGCTCCGGCCTGTTCAACCGCGGAGACGTCTGACGGGCGTTCGACCACGCAAACGATACTCTGGTCGCGTTGGGGCGAACTGCAGATTCGGCATGGACTGATGTCGGTGAAGTTGCAGCAACGTGTGCATAGAACGATTTTAGTCTTGGCTCCGATGATCGCCTCAGACAATGCACGCGAATCTTCCATGGACTGTTTAAGAATAAAATAAGCCAGGCGAGTCGCGGTCTTTTCGCCGATGCCAGGCAGTTTGGAGAGCTCAATGATGAGCTTCGATAGTGGATCTTGGAGATTAACGTTAAACACGTTCGTCCTCCACGATTTCGATGGGGCCTAGTTCGCCGCCAAAAAGCGACTGCGCCTCGCGAATAATCGGATGATTTTGAGCCTGTTCGCGCGTCGAGCTCTCGCGTTCGCGATGCTCGCGCTCACGGCGCGCTGCCACTGACTCCATTGGAGCGGCGGCCTCTTCGGCGGCGCTGGCAACTTCAATCTTGGTCTGAATGACCCTGCCGAAATAGTCTTTGCAGATTATGGAGAGCTGTTCGGCGTAGACCCGCGCTTGCAGTTGTTCACGGTAATACCCATCTTGTTCTTTAAACTGAATAATTAGAGTGTTGTCCCCGTGATCGGGAAATTTTTTGCAGCGACCGTGTTCGAGTACCGTGGCCAAAAGTGGACGATGGAGTCGGACTCGTTCGATCAGGTCTTCAAATGTAGGCTGAGCGGCTGGAGAGACAGATTGCGCCAGGGGCTGCGATTTCGGCGGCAGTGAAACGGGCGCCGCCGTGACCGGCTGCGCAGTATTTTGTGAAGACGTCGCCTCAAGTGCGGCACGAATGGATGAGGCCGACGAGCTGACCGCGTCTTGTACTGGAGCGATCGTGCGAGGAGCGGAGACAGGGGCTGCAGCCTGCACAGGAGCGACGGGTCGCGATGCGGTTGAGTTTGAAACGGGAGACGACGCAGGCCCAGTCTCATGAGCATAGACCAGTATTTCAGCGGTCGCGCACTTGATCAGTAAAACGTCCAGCACGATCTTGGGTTGCGGAGACCGCGTAATCCATTCGACACCTTGATTGAGAGCCTGAAAAATCATCTCCAGCTCTTCAAGAGGACGAAGCGCAGCGAGGGCTTGCAGCTCTTTGGACTCTTCTTCGGCAAGCTCGAGCGTCGCCGAGGCGGCCGCTCCGACTTTCGCAAGGAGTGCTCCATGCAAAAACTCAATCAAGCTTCGGGTCAAAACCTTGAGGTCATGACCTTGTTGGTGGGCCTGATCGACAGCCGAGAGCGCTTCAAGGGCATTTCGCCCCAAAATACCGCGTAAAATACGCAAAACCGTCTGGCTTTCCACGAGGCCGATGCTGTCACGCACGGCCTCGGCAGTGATGGTGCTGCCGGAAAACGCGATGACCTGATCAAGTAGCGAGAGCGCGTCTCGCATGCCGCCTTCGGCAGCGCGCGCGATCAAAGCCAGAGCGCCGGGTTCAACCTGAATCCCCTCGGCTCGCGTGACCTCGGCTAGACGTGTCTGAATTTGGGTCATTGTCACGCGGCGTAAATCGAAGCGCTGACAGCGCGACAAGATCGTCGGCGGAATTTTATGAGGTTCGGTCGTCGCAAAAACAAAGATCACGTGCGCGGGCGGCTCCTCGAGAGTCTTGAGAAGTGCGTTGAACGCCGCCGTGCTGAGCATATGAACTTCGTCGATGATGTAGACTTTTCGAGAGCCAGAGGCAGGAAGAAATTTAGCGTTTTCACGGATCTCGCGAACATGGTCCACGCCGTTATTGGATGCCCCGTCGATCTCAATGACATCCACGCTATTGCCGAGCGCGATTTCTCTGCAGCTGGAGCACTGGTCGCAAGAGCGGAGCGTATTTTGATCCCAAACTGTGTTGGGGCAGCGAACAATCTTGGCGAAGATGCGCGCAATGGAGGTTTTACCGATACCGCGGGAGCCCGTCAGCAAATAGGCCTGATGAATCCGCTCCGAACGAATGGCGTTCATGATCGTTCGAACGACCGGGGCCTGGCCGACAATGTCGGAAAACTGGGCGGGGCGCCATTTTCGTGCAAGCACGACGTAAGAGCCCGATGTGGCAGAAGGAGCCAAATTCAAAACAAAACCCCATTCAAGGTGTGAGGCACGGGACTTTTTTACGGTCCTGAACCGGCGCCGCTCTATCGAGAAGCGCCTTGTTCCCCAGTTACGGGCATCGCCCACACACAACCCGGATTCTCGATTTTCATCCGCATCGAGAAGCCTCCCCCTCTCTCAAAGCCCAGATCCGTGGCCTCAAGAACCCTTCAATAGATGTCTGAAGTGACGCACACCTTTACAGGCGAGGTAAGTGATAAACAAGCGAAAAGATTAGCCTTTTGCCGCGCCGGGCCATCGCACCGCAGCATATAAGAGCAAGTAAAATATCCTATTCTTTCAGAGGAGATAGCGGGCTGTCGGTGTCCACATTTTCGACCGGGCGAGAGGTAAAAGTCGTCGTGCAAATGATTGATCGAAAAGGTCTTTAGTGCCACACTGCGCAGCGTCCATGAATCAAATTCAGTTTCAAGCGCCGATCGGAACGATAGCTCTGACGTGGAACTCGAGAGGGGCTGTCGTTCGCGTGGATTGGTATGAGACCCGTCCGGGGCCATGCAGAATTCCCGAGCTGGATCCCTCCGTTCCGGCTTCGATCGCGCGCTTTCTCGAAAAGTTAAAGTCGTATTTCACGCGGGGTGAGCCTCTAGGGTCCATCCCTTGGGAATTTATTGATTCAGACGGGTGGAGTGCCTTTCAGAAAAAAGTTTATCGTGCGGTCGCTTCCATTCCACATGGTGAAACCCGCACCTACGCATGGGTGGCCATGCGAATCGGCACACCGGCAGCAAGCCGTGCGGTCGGTCAGGCCTTGCGCCGCAATCCCATTCCGGTTTTGGTTCCCTGCCATCGCGTGGTTTCGACAGCGGCTTTGGGGGGCTTCATGGGGGTGGATGATCCCGGTGAGCCTGAGATTCAGCTCAAAACCCGCCTGATTCAGCTCGAAGAGTGCTTCAAGAGCCCGATGTTTGTTTTTGCGGAACCCAGTTTATCGATGGGTACGGCCTAAGGGCTTTCGCCCTCTTTCTTGCGATTCAGATCGCGCCAGCTTTTTCCTTCACGCGCCTTGCGGTCGAGTTGAAACTTCTTAACGGCCTCGGAGTGTTCCGCAAAAGTACGGGTAAAAACGTGTCGCCCGTCGTTCTGGGAGACAAAAAACAGGTACTCGCTTTGCGCGGGACTCATGGCGGCGCGGATCGCGAGTACACCTGGATTTGAAATAGGACCAATAGGAAGAGCCGCAACCGTATAGGTATTAAACGGAGTGGGAGTGAGTAGGTCTTTTTTGTGAATGTTTCCGGAATACGTCTCCCAAATTCCATAAATAGTCGTGGGATCGCTCTGGAGCCGCATTTTTTTTCGAAGGCGATTGTGAAAAACTGAGCTGATGATCGGACGTTCCTCGGGCGCGCCCGTTTCCTTTTCGATGATCGACGCCAGCGTAAGGACTTCATGGCGATTCAATCCGGAACGTTGGGCAAGCGCAGCCAAGTCTGCAGTCCAGAGCGATTTAAAGCGCCGATGCATCTGGCGGAGCATGTCCTCAGGCGACATCGTTCGACTGAAAAAATAGGTATCCGGAAAAAGATATCCCTCCATTGAGGGGGGCAGGGGATCCTTGAGTCCGAGCAGGCCCATAAACTCAGGACTTTTGCAGAGTTCAAGGATGCGCGCTCGGTCGGCAAGGCCTTGCTCGCTCATGGTCTGCGCGATCTCAAAAATATTGTCGCCCTCATGAATGGTGACCGAATAGTTGACGCTGATTCCGGATTCGAGCACCCCAAGAATCTCAAGTGGGGTCATTTTTGCGAAAAGGCGGTATTCTCCCGCTTTCACGTGGTTCCATCTGCGGAGAATTTTGCCACCCAATAAAAAGCGATCAGCATCCTCGATGACGCCAGTATTTTGCAAAGTCCTCGTAAGCTCGGCGGGGCTCGCTCCGCGTTTAACCAAAATCACGGCCGAATTTTGCGACTGAGGATCTCGGGGACGGGTCATGAAAAGTGCGAGCCGAGTTCCCCAGAGGGCTGTGGCACTCAGCGCCAGTAAAGATAAAACAGTGAGGAAGCGTTTCATAAGGGATAGAAACAGTGTCGCTTCTTTCAGGGTTGCGGGCAAGCCGAAGCGCGTAGGGAGCCCTGAAGAGGCGCGTGAGCTGGGATTTTTTTCTTTACTGACCCGAATGAGTCTGTTAATTCGCAGGAAACAGCCATACTGTTTAGCCCTAACGGGGCCGTTTTGGGCTGTAAATTCACGCGCGGCAGAGATAGAGCCAGCAAAAAAAAATTCCGAGAAATACAGAGTCCGTGAGTTCAACTAATTGAGGTAGTTTTCATGCATCTTCGTGAGCTGAAGGAAAAGAAAATCGGCGATCTTGTCGAAATGGGTAAAGAACTCGGTGTTGAAAATGCCGGGGGCATGCGCAAGCAGGATCTGATATTTGCAACTCTTCAGAAAAAAGCCGAAAAAGACGAGCATATTTACGCGGATGGCGTGTTGGAGTGTCTGCCGGACGGTTTCGGTTTTCTACGCGCTCCGGACTACAACTACCTTCCGGGTCCAGATGACGTTTACGTCTCTCCTTCGCAAATTCGCCGATTTGGCCTGCGCACGGGCGATACCGTAAGCGGTTCGGTTCGCGCTCCTAAAGAAGGCGAGCGCTACTTCGCACTCCTCAAGGTTGAGCAGGTCAATTTTCAGCCAGCTGAACAGAACGCTGAAAAGGTTCTTTTTGATAACCTGACACCACTTTACCCCAATAAGCGGATCACTCTCGAATACCAACCCACCAATTACAGCACGCGCATCATCGACATGATGGTTCCGCTGGGTAAGGGTCAGCGCTGTCTGATTGTGGCGCCTCCTCGCGCAGGTAAGACCGTGCTGATGCAGGACATCGCAAACGCAATCACTTCAAATCACCCTGAAATTAAGCTGATTGTCCTATTGATTGACGAACGGCCCGAAGAAGTCACCGACATGCAGCGCTCTGTGAAGGGCGAAGTCGTCAGCTCGACTTTCGACGAGCAGGCATCGCGCCATGTGCAGGTGGCCGAAATGGTCATCGAAAAGGCTAAACGCCTGGTCGAAAACAAATATGACGTGGTGATCTTACTCGACTCCATCACTCGTTTGGCTCGCGCTTACAACTCTGTGGTGCCTCCATCCGGCAAAATCCTGTCGGGCGGAGTGGATTCTAACGCACTTCATAAGCCTAAGCGCTTTTTTGGGGCGGCCCGTAACATCGAGGAGGGTGGATCGCTGACCATTATTGCGACCTCCTTGATCGAAACCGGCTCACGCATGGATGAAGTGATTTTCGAAGAGTTTAAGGGAACTGGTAACTCCGAAATTCACCTCGACCGCAAGCTCATGGAAAAGCGTATCTTTCCGTGCCTGGACATCAATAAGTCCGCGACACGAAAGGAAGAAATGCTCACGCCTAAGGAAATGCTCAACCGACTTTGGATTCTCCGAAAGGTGCTCCATCCCATGAACACCCTGGATGCCATGGAGTTCCTGTTGGACAAGGTTGCTCATACCAAGACCAACGAAGACTTCATCAAAGGCATGAGCAGCTGAAAACGAGAAATTGACCGAAAATCCGAATTTTGGTAACCGAGACAAACTTATGAAACAAGGTATTCACCCTCAATATACTGAAACGACTGTGTCCTGTGCTTGCGGAAGTGTCATCGAGACCCGCACCACCATGGGCGCGATTAAAATCGAAATCTGCTCTCAGTGTCACCCGATCTATACCGGCAAGCACAAGGTCATGGACACCGAAGGCCGCATCGATCGTTTCTTGAATAAATACAAGAAAAAGTAATCGAGAGATCTTTTCTAAAAGAATTTGACGGAGCGATCGCTGCAGTTTGCGGTGATCGCTTTTTGTCGTTCTGACTCAGTTCTGAGGATCGTTGATTCATGTTTGATAAGCTGGAGGCCGTAGAGGCCCATTTTCACGAAATTGAAAGTCGATTAGCCGATCCGGATCTTGCAGCCAAGCCCGCGGAGTTTCGAAGGCTTTCTCGCGAGCACGCAAGTCTTCAAGATTTGGTCGCGGAGTTTCAGCGCCACAAACTCATCAAAAAAGAAATTCTTTCCAACAAAGAGCTGATTGCTGACGGCGACGCGGACTTTTTTGAGCTCGCGCACGACGAGCTTAAGCGGCTCGAGCCAGAGCTTGAGGCTTCGGTCAAGAGTTTACAGATTTTGCTGCTGCCTCAGGACCCTAATGACGCTAAAAACGTGATGTTTGAAATTCGTGCAGGCGCTGGCGGCGAAGAGGCTGCGCTTTTTGTGAGCGAACTCTTCAGGCTTTACCAGAGATTTGCCGAACGTCAGGGTTGGCGCGTGGACGTGTTGTCTGCGAATCCTACGGGGATCGGCGGCTTTAGAGAAATCATCGCGCTGATCGAGGGTGACCGCGTTTTTAGTCGACTCAAATGGGAGGGCGGCGTGCATCGCGTTCAGCGAGTCCCGGCTACCGAAGCACAGGGACGGATTCATACTTCCACCGTGACCGTAGCGGTATTGCCGGAGGCAGAAGAAGTCGACGTCACGATCAATCCCATCGATCTACGAATCGACGTCTATCGTTCTGGCGGAGCGGGGGGCCAGGGCGTCAACACCACGGACTCGGCCGTTCGCATCACGCATAATCCATCGGGACTCGTGGTGGTTTGCCAAGACGAGCGCTCGCAGCTCAAAAATAAAGACAAGGCGATGAAGATCCTTCGCTCAAGACTTTTGGAATCGGAGCGAGAAAAAGCAGCAAAAGAGCACTCGGATGCTCGCAAAAGCATGGTCGGAACCGGCGACCGAAGTGAGCGCATTCGCACTTATAATTTTCCCCAGGGACGACTCACGGATCACCGTATTGGGCTCACGCTTTATCAGCTGCCTGAAGTCATGGAAGGAAAAGTCGACGAGATCATCAATGGGCTTCAGGCGCACTTCCAAATGCTGGCGCTTAAAGAACAGGGGATGGGCCCGGGCCCCACGACCAATTCTTCATGACTATCGCGCAGGCACTCAAGCGGGTTTCGGAAATTCTTGCTACCCGTGCTGATTTGGTTTCAAAAAATTTGATCACTCCTGAGGCTGAACAAATTGTTCAAGCGGCGATAGTCGCTGCTGGCGGGAGTGATGTGTCGCGCTCTGACTTGTATCTTGATGCCCATCGCTTTTTGACTGCGGATGCGCAGCGCGTTTGTGAGCAGTACGCTACGCGACGGGCTGCCGGCGAATTATTGCAGTATGTGACGGGCTGGCAGGTTTTTTTGGATCACGCCTATCAGGTGGGACCCGGCGTTCTGGTCCCGCGCCCAGAGACCGAGGTCCTGGTCGCGCTTGCGTCGGAGAACTTAGATAAAAAGTTTTCTAGTACGACGGAGTCCCACGCCGATGAACTATTCGGCCTTGAGGTGGGGCTTGGAAGCGGTGCGATTTCAATTGAGCTTCTGTCGCGATTTTCGGGCCTAAAAATGTTGGCCACAGAAGTCAGCGAACGGGCAGCGAGTTGGGCCGGTAAAAATGCGGAAAAGATTTTAGGTCCCGGTGCCCAGCGACTAAAGACGGTTCGGACTTCCGCGAGCCAAGTGATTCCGGCGCTCTTTACGGAAAAAAAAGCGGACTTCTTGATCAGTAATCCCCCTTATCTTTTGAGTCACGAGGCGGAGTTTGAGGTCAGTCAACATGAGCCTTCCGAGGCGCTTTTTGCGCCGAAGGGTGACCCCTTGTTTTTTTACCGAGAGATTGCCGTTCATTCGCGGGAGTGTCTGAAGCCGGGTGGGGTCGTATTTCTTGAGGTTCCCTTTGAAAGGGTGATCGAAATCGATGCGCTCTTTGTGAATCAAGGCTGGATCACGGAAATCTTCCAGGACCTCACGGGGCGGGACCGTGTTATGCTGGCTCACAAGGAATCACCCCATGGATAAAATGAGAATTCGAGGCGGAAAAGCGCTTCACGGAACGGTTCAGGCAAGTGGCTCAAAAAATGCGGCCCTTCCGATCCTCATTTCTTCGCTCCTCGCGGAGACGCCTTGTCGATTTCGCCGTGTTCCCAATTTGATGGACGTGCGAACGACCTTCAAGCTTTTGGAGCACATGGGTGTGGTCGTAAAAAATGACCTCGGAAAAAACGAAGTCGAGCTGGATGCATCGAAGGTGACATCGCAAGAAGCGCCGTACGATCTGGTCCGCACCATGCGAGCCTCCGTGGTAGTCCTCGGACCTTTGCTTGCGCGATTTGGACGGGCAAAAGTGAGTCTTCCGGGAGGTTGTGCCATTGGCGCGCGCCCGATCAATTTTCATCTGACCGGACTTGAAAAGCTCGGCGCCGAGATTGAGCTCGACCAGGGCTACGTGATTGCCAAGGCAAAAAGACTGCGTGGCGCGCGTGTCGCGTTTGAGTTTCCGAGTGTGGGCGCCACCGAAAACGTGATGATGGCGGCAGTTTTAGCGGAAGGCGAATCGATATTGGAAAACTGTGCGCAGGAGCCTGAGATCGTGGACCTCGCGCGCGCGCTTCGCGCGATGGGTGCGGAAATTTCTGGTGAGGGAAGTGCGACCATTCATATTCAGGGAAAAAAATCGCTCCAGGGTTGTGATTACTCCGTAATCGGCGACCGCATCGAGGCGGGAACTTTTCTGGCTGCAGCGTTTGCGACGCGAGGCTCGGTCAGGGTAGAGGGTTTGGATTCTGAATTTCTTGAATCCGTTCTCGTCAAATTCGAGGACGCGGGCGCAGAGATCAGGCGTTTTTCGGATGCAATCGAACTCGTGTCCAAAGGCCGTCCGCGCGGAACCGACATCACCACGCTTCCGTTTCCGGGATTTCCAACAGACATGCAGGCTCAGTTCATGGCGGTCATGGCAGTCGCGGACGGCGCGTCAGTAGTGACCGAGACTGTTTTTGAAAATCGATTCATGCATGTGCCCGAACTCGTACGCTTGGGTGCCGACATCTCCATTCACGGAAAAAGTGCGATGATTCGCGGACAAGAAAAGCTTCTGGGCGCGCCTCTCATGGCGACGGACCTTCGGGCTAGCGCGAGTTTGATCATTGGCGCTCTTTGCGCGGAGGGAGAGACGGTGGTCAATCGGATTTACCACCTCGACCGAGGATACGAGCGAATGGAAGAAAAACTTCGTGCGCTCGGAGCGGACATCGAACGAATTTCTTGAGGTTGCCTAGCCAGCCTTGGTGTCAAAGATCGCGCCCTTTCGTAGGCGGTGAGTTCCCTGTCTATTTGCCGCCTTTTGGTAGCTTTTGATTCCCAGCCATCGCAAAAAGTCTGCGCGATTTTCCCGAAAGAGAGTGAACGCCTGCATGAGTGTCGCCGTGAGTGACGCTTGGATTCCAGGTTGTGCCGCTATTCGGAGTTCTTTGTTGGCGGCATCAGCCGCACTTTCGGTGGCAGCCCTGATGGGAACAACGTTATCGGGCGCGGCTTCTTGCTGAGAGCCCTGGTGCTGGTATCCCTGGGGTGTGGGGTCTTTTTCGGTGTCCGTCCGCGCGCTTGAAATCGGCGGAATGAACTGGCTAATGGCTGCCGTAATTCTGGCAAACAAGCGGAACTTCTTTCCGCCGAGTATGCGATTGAGCCGCAGCGAGTCCTTGTTTTGCGCCCAAAACAAGGTGCGTAAGACTCTTCGCTTCAAACCTACTTATCGGAAATATTTACAGGAACTTGAGTAATTTCTGCTGCGTACCGCCCAGAACTTAATTGACTAAACAAATCAGCTATTTAGTCTAGCGCATTGACCGAGCGACCGACCGGTGTTAGGTCTTGGCCCGATTTTGTAAGGGGAATAAGCACCAGATGTCGAATTCGAAAGACCTTTTTGACAAGTGCCGCAGTTTCCAGGATGCCAAACGGGTTCAGGCCGCAGGCGTTTATCCGTTTTTCAGGCCCATTGAGGCGACCACCGGCGCACAGGTCGTGACGCACGGCCGCAAACGGGTCATGATCGGTTCTAATAACTACCTAGGGCTCACTCATCACCCTCGAGTTCAAGAGGCCGCTAAACGCGCGGTGGACCGCTTTGGTACCGGCTGCACCGGGTCCCGCTTTCTCAACGGCAATCTCACTATCCACGAAGAGCTCGAGCAAAAGCTGGCAGAATTCCTTGGAAGAGAAGCCGTGCTCGTATTTGCGACGGGCTTTCTTTCTAATGCGGGCACGCTCTCATGCCTCGTGGATCGAAATGATGTGATTTACAGCGACCGCGAAAATCACGCCTCGATCGTCGAGGGCCAGAGGCTGGCCACAGGTGACACGATCAAGTTTCTCCACAATAGCCCAGCGGACCTTGAGCGCATCTTGAAGAACTCACGAGAGGAGTACGACGGCGCGCTGATCGTGGCCGACGGCGTATTTTCGATGTCCGGAGAAATCCTGAATCTTCCGAAGTATGCAGAGCTGGCCAAGCGCTACAATTGCCGCCTCTATGTGGATGACGCCCATGCGCTGGGGGTTCTAGGTCCAGAGGGACAGGGCACGGGGCACTATTTTGGAAATCCAGACGCCGCAGATTTATTGATGGGAACGTTTTCGAAATCCTTTGCCTCCATCGGTGGTTTTATCGCTGGGAGCCAAGAAGTGATTCATTACGTTAAGCACAAGGCGCGAACCTTTATGTTCAGCGCCGCGATGCCTCCCGCATCGGTAGGCGCTGTTCTTGAGTGCGTTAAGATCGTGCAGGAGGAGCCCGAGCATCTGGCTCGGCTCTGGAAAAACACTCGCAAAATGAAGCGTGAATTGACCCGGCTAGGCTACAACACTTTGGCATCCGAGACGCCCATCATCCCTCTCCTTATTGGCGACGACATGAAGGCGTTTGGTTTTACTCAAAAGCTCTATGATCACGGTGTTTTCGCGACTCCTGTCGTGAAGCCCGCGGTCCCAGACGGGTCCGCGCTCATTCGTACAAGCTACATGGCCTCGCATACCGATGCCGATCTCGATTACGTGCTCGAGGTGTTGGAAAAGTTAGGTCGTGAGTTCGGGATCATTCAGCCGAGTCGAGGCACGACCGTTTATCGCGACGTTCCGCCAGAATCAGTGGTTAACCCAGCAACGCAACCCAGTTTGTGATGAGTCCGATACAAATCAAACCCGTCAGAAGTAAAGAGGACTGGGATCGGTTCATCGATTTGCCGTGGTCGATCTATCGGGGTGATTCGTGCTGGGTGCCACCGCTCAAGCTCCAAATCCGCGATGCATTGGATGTAAATAAGAACCCGTTTTTTCGGCATGCGGTGATGCGCCCACTCCTGGCTTTGCGAGACGGTCAGGCTGTCGGCCGAGTGGTCGGGATCATTGATGAAAATCACAATCGTTTTCACAAAGAGCAGACGGCTTTCTTTGGCTTCTTCGAATCCATCAACGAAGGAAAAGTGACCGAGCTCATGCTGGGTGAGGTTTCTTTGTGGGCGAAGGGGCGCGGAATGACCACGCTTCGGGGCCCGGTCAATCTCAGTACCAATCATGAGTGCGGTTTGTTGGTGCAAGGGTTTTCGGATCCTCCCGCGGTGATGATGACTTACAATCCGCCTTCTTATCCGACCCTTCTCGAGGGATGGGGAATGCAGAAGGCCAAAGATCTTTTTGCCTACAGCGTGACGCGAAACAGCCGTTTTGCCGAACGACTCATGGCGCAGTCAGAGAGACTCAAGGATAACTCGAGTATTATCGTTCGATCCCTAGACACTAAAAATTTCGATCGTGACATCGAGATTTTGCACGAAATCTACAACGACGCATGGGAAGAAAACTGGGGCTTTGTCCCGATGGAGCCCGAAGAGTTCAAGCTCATGGCGAAAGAGATGAAAGCGATTTTTGATCCACGACTTTTGCTGATCGCGGAAGTGAGAGGGGTTCCTGCGGCCTTTTCGCTCGCGCTTCCTGATATCAATCAGGCCGTGATCAAGGTTCGGGATGGAAAGCTTTTTCCGACAGGTCTCCTGAAAATGCTTTGGTATCTCAAGGGGCCGGGCCGCCGGAAAACGATCAATCGCTGCAGAGTCGTCACTCTGGGAATCAAAAAAGAATACCGACATTTCGCGCTAGGACCGCTTTTCTACACGGAATATCTAAAACGCGGTCCCGAGTGCGGTTATCCAGTCGGCGAGGCCTCGTGGATTCTTGAGGACAATCGCGCCATGAATCGCGCGCTCGAGATGATGTGTGGTGAAAGAACCAAGGTCTATCGAATTTACGATCGCGCGTTGGGTTGATTGGGCTTAAGCTAGGTCCATGAGCACCTCAGCTCCTATTAAGATTTTGGGTATCGATCCCGGGTCTCGGCTCACGGGTTATGGGTGCGTGAGTGTGGCAGGCGGAAAAATTTCGGCCGTGGCTCATGGCACGCTGCGGTTGGCCGGAACGAGCGGCAAACAGACCGTGTCGCTTGAGGACCGACTGCTTTCCCTTTTTCAGGGGCTTACTGAAGTGATTCAACAAACCAATCCCAACGTCTTAGTGGTCGAGAAAATTTTTTTCGCCAAGAACGCACTTTCAGCTCTGAAGCTCGGTCAGGCTCGCGGGGTGGTGGTGGTATGTGGTGCGCTGAATTCTCTGGAGATTGTCGAGTACAGCCCCACGGAGGTTAAGAGTGCGGTGGTGGGCCACGGCGGCGCTGACAAAGAACAAGTCGCCCGAATGGTGGAGATCATCATCGGAAAACAAAAATTTGATACGCCAGATGCCTCTGATGCACTTGCACTTGCGATCTGCCATGCCCAGAGAATTCCACGCGGAATGGCGCGTGCTTCCGTACGTGAGGGCGACGTTGAGAAATCTTCGAATGCGGCTTTTGCGCTGCAAGAATGGTCTCGCGGAAGACGCTCGAAAAAAAGGCTCTCTCTCGCTGAATCTGTCGGAATTTCGGCGGCTCAAGCCCCCGCTCCGCGGCCCAAACGTCGCGTGGACATCCCTGAAAAAACCTGATTAGGTCGAATCATGATCGGATATCTGAAGGGCGAGGTCTTGGAGCACGCGGACGGTCGCGTACTTCTAATGGCGGGTACAGGCTCGGGAGTGGGCTACCAAGTCACGGTGCCCCAGAGCGCCGAATATGGGGCGTGGACTCAGGGAAAAACCGTTGAAGCGTTTATTTATACGCATGTGCGCGAGGACGCGCTCGATCTATACGGTTTCTCCTCTCGCGCGGAGAAAGAAATTTTCTTGTCTCTTCTTAGCGTCAACGGAATCGGACCTAAGGGGGCCATGGGGATCCTGTCTCGCGTCACTCCTTCGCAACTTTTAAACGCGATTTTGCAGGCGGATAAAGAAGCTTTGGTCCAGGTCCCGGGGATCGGCAAGAAAACTGCGGAGCGCGTGGTACTCGAGCTCGAAACTTCGATGAAGAAAAAGGCTGAAGCCGGGGTGTTTTCCGCATTTTTGGCATCGGGAGCTGGCACGTCGGCAGGCGCGAAGTCGTTGCTCGGGGTTGCAGCCGAAGAGAGTTCTGCGATTCAAGACGCCAAGTCCGCGCTGCTCGGGCTAGGCTATCGAGAGCCCGATGTGACCACGATTTTGAAAAAGGCGACCGAAAAAACCCCGGGAGTGACTCGTGCCGAAGATTTGATTCGCGCGGCACTCCAGCAATTGCGCTAGCTCAAAGAAAAATTTTCGAAGGGAGCCTGAGGTGAATCAGTCCGAAAGTTCCGATACCCAGCGATTAGTGAGTGCAAACCAAGACAGTGGCCTCGGCGCTGAAGGTGAGGCTGATAAAGGGCTCAGGCCTTCTTTTTTAGAAGAGTATATTGGCCAAACGAAGGTCAAAGAAAACCTCACGCTTTTTATGGAAGCTGCGCGCCAGCGCGGCGATGCCCTTGATCATGTCTTGCTTGCGGGACCTCCGGGCCTAGGCAAAACGACGCTTGCGCATATTATCGCGCACGAAATGGGCAGCCAGATCCATACGGTGACCGGCCCTAATGTCGAAAAAAAGGGTGATCTTGCAGCTATTTTAACCAATCTTCAGCCGCGCGACGTGCTTTTCATTGACGAGATTCATCGCCTGCAGAAAACGATTGAAGAAGTTCTCTATGGCGCAATGGAAGATTACAAGCTGGACCTGATTATTGGTCAGGGGCCTGCTGCGCGAACTCTGAAGATCGATTTGCCTAAGTTCACGCTCGTCGGAGCGACAACGCGTACGGGCCTTTTGTCATCACCGCTTCGCGATCGCTTTGGCGTGCAGATGCGGCTCGATTTTTATCCAGAAAGTGAGCTTGAGCAGATTGTGCATCGCTCAGCAAAGCTCCTCGGCACTCCCATTGATATCAGTGGCGCCAATGAAATCGCAAAACGTTCACGCGGCACTCCTCGAATCGCAAATCGACTTCTCAAGCGCGTGAGGGATTTTGCGCAGGTCCGGACTCAGTCTCCACGTATTGATCGTGAAATCGCTCAGGCGGCGCTGGCACTTTTTGAGGTGGATTCACGCGGACTGGATTTGATGGATCGAAAACTCCTTTCGACGATCATCGAAAAATTCGATGGCGGGCCGGTGGGTATCGAGACGCTGTCTTCAGCTCTCGGCGAAGAGCGGGATACGCTCGAGGACGTTTACGAGCCATTTTTGATTCAAGAGGGACTGCTTCAGCGTACGCCCCGCGGTAGGGTGGCTACCCGAACGGCTTTTGAACATCTGGGCGTAAGTTTCCCTGGAAAGACGGCTCAAGAAACTTTGTTTTAGCGGAGGCCCCGCCGCTGTGTCTGTGCCTAGGGTGTGGACAAAATCACACACTGTCAGGCCCGCAAATTGTGTCGTCGACGACACATGACGCAAAGTTCTATAAACTGCGACAACACATTTGACCATTTTGATAAAGTTTGTTATCTGCTGAAATCATTAGGAATTTCCAGCTGCAAACAAAATGCGTTAATTTACGCACCTCATCTGTGGACTGGGCACACTGCTTGCTCAATTAGAGTTTTGAGCAGCAGGGAGCATTGATGAATCTACAGCGAACCATAAAAAAAGCGCTCAGTATCCAGGGCATCGGCCTTCACTCAGGCAAGGAAGTTGCCCTGACTCTGAAGCCCGCTTCGCCCAATGCAGGTATTCGCTTTGTTCGTACCGATCTTGAGGGTTCTCCCGAAATTCCCGCTTTTTATAAAAATGTTGTGAACACCCAGATGGCTACGACCCTAGGCGTGGGACGCGTGACGATTAGCACGGTCGAACATCTCATGGCAGCTCTTCAAGGCCTGGGTATCGACAACTTGATTGTCGAAGTGAATGCCCCTGAGATCCCCATTCTGGACGGTAGTTCCGCCGGGTTTGTTGAGCGGCTCATGGCTGTCGGTGTTCAAACTCAAGCTCGTCCCCGCTCTATTTTGAAATTGCGCCGTCGTGTTGAGGTCAAGATCGCTGAAAAATGGGCAGTTGCAGAGCCTTCGTCGCGACTTGAAGTCCATGCATCTGTCGAGTTTTCACATCCTGCCGTAGGGTTTCAGGAGTTTCATTACGTCGAGGGTAGGACAGATTTTTCCCAAATCGCATCAGCGCGCACCTTTGGTTTCTTGCGCGAGGTTGAGGCACTGAAGCGCATGGGGCTTGCTTTGGGGGGCTCCCTCGATAACGCCGTTGTCTTAGATGACGAAAAGGTTTTGAATCCTAAAGGCCTTCGTTATCCGAACGAGTTTGTTCGGCATAAAGTTTTGGACGCGCTGGGTGACTTCAAGCTGGCGGGAATAGCGATTCAGGCCCACATCAAGCTTCACCGCGCAGGGCATGACTTGCATCGTCAGCTCTTGGATTCGATATTCAAAAATCCGGATCACTTCGAAATTATCGATGGCAGCGAGGAGTCGCGCTCGGGTGTGGCACTTGCGGGTTTTGGCCGGGCCGGAAAACTCGCCGTCGGGTAAGTTCAACTCCTCTGGATTCTTGACTTGAGGATTTCCCTTAGTTAACTAGAAAGCCTTCTGTTGTCGGGGCGTGGCGCAGCCTGGCTAGCGCACTTGCATGGGGTGCAAGGGGTCGCAGGTTCAAATCCTGTCGCCCCGACCAATTTAAAGTTCCGCCCGAATCGACCAAGATGTCGAGCTGAAATTTAGAATCGAGAAATCTGCTGCGCACCATCAAGGGTGGTCCACTTCGCTCCACCCTAAGGTCCATCTTTTTCGGAGAAGTAACAGCGTTCACCGCGATGCAAAGGTCGCTTGTTTTTTTTGCATATGGGACACCATGATCCCTTTCTTCCCGAGTAACCGACGATCTGTCTTGGCGAAGCCTGCCAAACGGACTGGCACTTTCCGCACTTCCACTCAAGCTTCTGTGACCACACCCCAAGAAACGTTTTTGATAAACAACGTCCGCCTCGTTTAAACGCCAGGGCCTTCGCGTCCTGAAGCGAGCCCTTTCGACTTGAGATTCCACGTTTCTTTACCCCACATACGGGGCACCAGTACTTCTTCCTAAGCATGTTCGCTGGGATGGCGCTCCAAGTGTGGCTTTGTTTGCAGCGCCATTTGTGCTTCGTGAACATACCTAGAAAAGTTGTGGAGAGTAACGTTCCGCCGTTGCTTTCGGCGTATGTGATTAGGCGTTTAAATTGCCGTTCAGCATGCGTCGTTTTCAAGTCGGGCTGGAACGTCTCCACTCGCCCTCGATCGAATGGAATACTTCTCTTGGTAAGCTCTTTAGCAACTCTTGCGATCACTTCAGAAAAAGGGACTGCTGTCGGCACTTGTGGAATTTCTATAAGGCGCACGCCCCGCTTTTTACAGGTTCTCCGCTTCAGCCGATCGTAGTCCTTTCGGGCTGTAAAGTGAGCCTCCGTTGGAGAGAAGAATGGCATGCGCCGCGAGTGCTGATTTCCTTGGTGCTCGAACGCGATCTTGAGGTGGTCGTTGTAGCCGTCAAGTTGGAGAGCCCGCTTTCTAGCTCCCACCAACCAAGCTGGCCATGTGGCTGGAAACGGGGATTGAAGAAGATGCTCAAATGCTTGACGCACAATGGTCTCGCCGAGTCCTGCGGCGCACCCTGAACACCACTGTCCCCGTTTTGCTGCCGAAGGGATTATGGAAAACTTGTGGCTCGCGCGGCACTGAAAATGGACTTTCGTGACGTTGTTCACATACTTCTTTGAAAGGAGCGATCCCCCGCGTGACCTAGCCAGATCGCGTAGCTGCCCGAGCGGGTCCTCAAGTCGCTGCCCATCGCAGTAGGGGCACCATGTCCCAAGCCTAAGGACGGTCGCTGGTGCAGCTGTCCAGCCGTGTTTGTGAGCGCAAAGCCATCGATGCTTCTCATGAAAACCAAGGTACTTCGGTTCAAGACATCTTCCACCCTTAGTACTTGCGGCCGCGCGCAAGGTGGCAATTGAGTACTTCGAACTGCTTGCATTCCTGCGAAGCTGGGCACATTTCGGGCACCCGCGGCCATTCTTGATATTATTGTGCGCCGCTTGCCACTTCGTGTCGCACTCTAGGCACTGCCACCAATATTTGTCCGCAGATCGACGAAACCTCTTGGAGAGTGCGCGAAGCTTGCGCTTGGCCGCGACCGACTGGAGTTCAGTTTTTTTGTCGATCTTATGTGGCATCCTGCCTGTCTTCCCGATCTCAGGCCGCCTTTTTTCCGTGAAAAGAAAACGCGAACGTCAGTGTTGCTTTGCAGGCCCCCGCTATCCGGGAAAGGAGGTCGAGCGACGGTACTCGACTATCCGAGCCGGATTCAATGCGGCTAACAACAGCCTGGGTGGTTTTGGCCAGCTTTGCCAGTTCGACCTGGGTCAAGCCGGCACGCAGCCGCGCGGAACGAACCGCATCGGCGATCAAGGTTTTGGCCCTCTCAGCCTCGAAGAGGACGCGGATTTCCGGATCTTTCAGCAATTTCTCAACGAAAGTCTTGGCAGACCGATACTGTTTTTTCTTCATAAGCCCAGAATCTCCTTCATTCGTTTTTCAGCCAAATCCAAGTCACGGAGCGGGGTCTTCTGTGTCGACTTCCGAAATGCGTGCAGGATCACCATCTCCTCCGCCGTGACCAGCACATAGGCCATCCGAAAGCCTCCTCCAGGAGAGGAGAACTTGATCTCCCAGAGCTTGCCCCTCAGTGGCTTGAACTGAACGCGGCTGTAAGCCAACCCGAACTGCTCAAGCCCTACCAGGACCTCTGCGAAGCGAGCCTGGTCGCCTTTAGGTAAGGATTCGATGAACTCTTCGATGGGTGAACGGCCGGATGGGAGTTCATAGAAGTTTACCTTCATGTATTGAATATACCCAAATGGACGTATTAAGTCAACGCCCCGAAATTCTTCGCTGGAAATTCACCGTGAATGGGACAAAGACAGCTCAAAGCAATCAACTAGTTACCGGATTCTGCAGTTTGAGAACCTCGGGCGACCATTTAACTCTCGGGTTCTGTTTCAGAAGGGCGTCGATTCTTCAGCAGCGGAAATTACAGATCTCGAGACCATCTACGCATAGTCGTCAAAATTTGCTAAAGTTTCCGGCCGTCGTACGCCCAGTGCAATAGAGCTTGTCTTTGCTTGGGTCTACAACTCCAATTTTGAGTGACACAATTTTTCTTAATAGCCGCGGCATGCCGCCGGATTGCTTTCCAGCGTCGAATCTGGCGTTGATCCTCGATCGGGATCCTGCGGCCCATAAAGTATCTGCAGTACCATTGAAACCAGCCGCGAGGATCACCGACGAAAATCCAGTCTTGGGCCAACCAAACACTCCGCGGCTGGCTTGCATTGATTTTAAAAAAGTCCAAATCAGGATCGTGATGGCTCGAGCAAAGTTTTGCACTCTTGAACCACTTGGCAGGAAACTCGGCCTTGCAGTCGGTCATATATTTTCCCCCGAATACGCCAATAGAAAGCATCTCCTGAGGGGTGAGATCAGGCCGAAATTCGGGGTCGAAATTCTTGCCCTCGGGCTGCGTCCTCTCGTAACGATACCCCTTTTGCATTTTGTCATTTACGACTACGACGGACTTCTTGAATTTCGCTTTCATGTGCGCATCTCAAGTTGGCTCAGTGCTGAATCGAATTCTTTGAAATCACGGATCACCCGGTAACGTCCCTTCATTTTTTCTGCAAGTGGACCGGCAACCCAAAATTGAACAGGATATTCCGTGCTGCGGGTCGCATCCAGCAGGTAGTTCTCGAACGTTCTCAGATTGTCACTGATCGCAGCAGCGCCGATGATCATGATCTCCGGCTTCCGCACATTGAGGATTTCAGAAAGTGGCTGGGAAGGGAGGTTCGGACCAAAATACAGGACCGGAAACCCCTTCGCCGCAGAAAGCCTGGCGGCAATCAGAATTCCTAACTCGTGGAAGTCACCACCTGGTGTGCAGAAGGCGAGAGTCGGCAGTCCCGCTCTGGGTTCCTTCAATCGAATGCGGGAGATCTGATCGCGCACAAGCGCAGACAGAGCGTGCTCTTGAGCAATGCCGAGGCGTCCTTGTTCGACTTGATGGCCGACTTCGGCGAGAAGTGGACAGATGATTTCGAGCAGAAAATCCTGGGTCCGCAGTCGAGTGTGATGAAGGCGAAGTTTTTCGGCTAGCTCTTCCAGCAGGTAGTTCTCGACAAGCGCAAGGAGCTCGTCTCGGTGAATCGAAAGCGGTGGCCGAAGTGACAACGCCCGCAGCTGTTCATCCTCAGTCATAAGAGATGCGCGCCGAATTGAATGTCCTAGCGATACGAGCTCCTTCAACCGAATGAGCCGCTCGATATCCATCGAGGAGTAGGTGCGGCGATTGCCTCTCCGAATGGGTCGCACGACGGTGTGGCGCTTCTCCCAGGCTCTTATCGTGTGCGTGCTTAGGCCCGTGACGCTTGAGGTCTCTGTGACATTGAGTCGAGAGGTAAGTTTTTTATCTTTTAATATCATGTGGCTATATTCGCGTGAGTTTCTATTTGTCTAAGATAGACTATATTATCTTAGACAAATAGATGTCAATACGCTAAACTCGAAATATGAATCCTGCAAAAGCAAAACCCAGGGCACTTGTGACCGGCGCAAGCGGCCTCGTAGGACACGCGCTGTGCAAGCGCCTGATTCAAGAGGGTTGGAATGTTGTAACCGTGGGCAGGAAATCCGAAAAAGCCTTCCGCGAAAAGTTCTCACTCCCATGTGAGTATTTTGTTTGGAGCGATCCTGTCCGTACTCCGCCTCCGAGAGAGGCCCTTGAGGTTGAAGCGATTTTTCACCTTATGGGAGAACCCATCGCCGACCAGCGATGGTCTGCAGAAAAGAAGAAGTCACTGATTGAGTCTCGCGTAGATACGACGCAACAGCTCGTGAAGGCGCTTCGTGAAAACTCTACCCCGGTGCGGACATTCATCTCTGCCTCCGCCACAGGAATCTATGGTGACCGCGAAGACCAAACACTCGAAGAGCGTTCAGACCTCGGGCAGGATTTCCTGGCGAAACTTTGCTTGGATTGGGAGTGCGAGTCCAGGCAGGCACCTTGCCGGAATGTTCAAATGAGAATCGGAGTGGTGTTGTCCGAGTACGGTGGTGCAATCGGAAAGTTGCTGCCGATTTTTGAATCGGGCTTCGCTGGGCGGCTCGGCAGTGGGCAACAGTGGATGAGCTGGATCCATCTGGATGATCTGGTTCGGGCGTTTGTGCATGCGCTGAACAATCCGATGATCAGCGGACCGATCAATGCAACTGCGCCATTTCCTGTGAAAAATGCTGAATTCACGAATGCGCTCGCCAAAGCGACACACGTTTCTGCACCCTTTCCGGTTCCCGCCCCGGCACTACGCTTAGCGCTCGGCGAGCGAGCCATGATCCTGCTCCAAAGTCAGCGGCTAACTCCAAAAGTCCTTGTTTCGAGCGCCTTCGACTTCAAGTACCCAACAATCTATGCTGCCCTCAACGCGGTTCTCGAGTGGAAAGAGTCGCGCCATGATCGTTTTTTCTTTTCCGAGCAATGGGTTCCAAGTTCTCGAGCCAACGTATTCCAATTCTTCAGTGATGAAATGAATCTTGAAGCTCTGACGCCTGACTTTCTCCAATTCAAAGTCCTCGGAAAATCCACGAAAGTTCTGACCGAGGGTACTGAGATTCGCTACCGCCTGAGAATTCATCAAGTTCCCGTTCGCTGGACGTCAAGAATCACCGCCTGGCGAGCAGGAGAGATGTTCGAGGATACGCAGGTGCGGGGTCCTTATGGAAAGTGGACACATACCCACGACTTTGAGGACCTCGGC
>CAMBEX010000001.1 GCA_945865865.1 Bdellovibrio sp. ZAP7 | reverse complement strand
CAGGCCTGGGTAAGCACTTTGTCTCAGCCGTCATTAATCGCGATTACAACCTGGTCATGGCGACCACTCTGCTTTACGGAGTGATTTTGACTCTGACCCACCTCATAACCGACCTCATCTATGGATGGGTGGATCCACGAGTCAGGCTGACGTGACTCTCATAAAATCAGCCCACCGATTTTTAAAAAATAAGATCGCCACCCTGTGCCTCGGATTTCTGGCGGTGCTCACGGCCTTTGCTGTCTTAGCGCCCGTAGTGACACGCCATTCGTACGAGGAGCAAAACATCGAAAGCAAACTTCAAACTCCCTCCATTGAACACTGGATGGGAACCGACACGCTGGGACGGGATCTTTACAGCCGCATCGTTTACGGCGCGCGGATGTCTCTTGCCGTAGGAGTCGTGACCGCAGTTTTTGCTTTGCTCCTGGGAACGGTGACGGGAGCTCTTGCCGGTTACTTTGGCGGATGGATCGACCGCGTGCTGATGAGTGTCGTCGATTTTTTTTACATTTTTCCATCTCTGCTGATGGCGATTTTGCTGATGATGGTATTGGGGCGCGGTTTTTTTGGAATTTTTCTGGCGCTAGGAACTGTCTCTTGGGTCACCCAAGCACGACTCGTGCGCGGACAGGTTTTGCAAGCGCGCGAAATGCCTTACGTAGAAGCGGCACGCGCATTAGGTGTGAAAACGGGAGCCATCATCTTCAAGCATATTTTGCCCAATCTCTGGGGACCGATCATCGTGTCGCTGACGTTTCAGATTCCCAACAACATCATGGCCGAGAGCTTTCTCTCGTTTATCGGGCTAGGGATTCAGCCTCCCTACTCGAGTTGGGGGACGCTAGCCGCAGAGGGATTTCGCGGGATGCGCAGCTTTCCGCATTTGATCCTTTTTCCGGGATGCGCGCTTTTCTTTACGATGCTCGCTTTTAACTTTCTAGGAGACGGACTCCGCGACTGGCTCGACCCAAAGGACGCCACAGGAAGCGTTGATTCCGTCAGGAATTAGGCTTCGGTGGCCCACTTCGACGTCTTCTATTGCCTGATGGACGAGAAGTGCCGTCGGCACTTTTGATCGGGCTGTGTGAACCACTTGTGCCATGTCCACCGCGAGGTCCGCGACGATGCCCACCCGATGGGCCAGACGATCCACCGCGATCGGCAGGTGGACCCCCCAGAGATTTTCCGAGGAGTTTCTCAATAGCCGCTAAATATTTTCGGTCCCTGGGAGAAACAAGCGATGTAGCAATTCCGCTTGCGCCCTGACGCCCGGTTCGGCCGATCCGGTGAATATAATCTTCGGGCTCCATCGGCAGCTCGAAGTTCACCACATGGGCTACGCCATCGACGTGGATTCCGCGTGCCGCCACGTCCGTTGCGATCAAAACACGATACTTGCCCTCTTTGAATTCCCTGAGTGCGAGTTCGCGGTCAGACTGCGCGCGATCCGAGTGAATAAAAGTAGCGTCGTAAACACCATAACTATGCAGCCAGCGCCAAAGTGCCGTTGCTCCGTCCTTCGAACGGGTAAAGACAATCATGCTGCCCTGCTCATCTTTCATGAGCCGATAAAATTCGCGACGCTTGCTTTCTTCGCTCACCCAAACAAATCGCTGCTCCACTGTGGAGACGGTGACCATGGGTTTTCCGATGGCGATCCGCTTAGGTTCATGCAAGACATTTCGGGCCAGCTTTTCAACGGTGGGCGGAAAGGTTGCCGAAAAAATCATGGTCTGACGGTCTTTTGGAACTTCTTCCATGATGCGTGAAAGCTGAGCGGCAAAGCCCATATCGAGCATGCGATCGGCCTCGTCCATGACCACCACTTGAATGTAGTCCAACCAAAGGTTTCCACGGTCCAGGTGGTCACAAAGCCTACCAGGCGTTGCCACGACGATTTGCGGATAGGTCTGCAGCGCCGCCGCATCGATCCTCATGTTAATTCCGCCGATCAAAACGATGGATCGAAGTCCTCGAGGCGCTGCAAAAAGTTCGAGAGTTGTTTGGATCTGCTGCGCGATCTCTCGTGTGGGCGCGAGAATGAGTCCGAAGGTCCCTTCGCGCCCTGCAAAACGCTCGACCATCGGCAGAACGAAGCTTGCCGTTTTTCCGGTGCCGGTTTGAGCGGACGCGATTAGATCATAACCCTCGAGCGCGGGTGGAATCGATTCCACCTGAATCGTGGTGGGCCGCTGAAATCCAGCCTTCCTGATCAGTTCAAGAGTTGCCTCAGTCAGGCCAAGGTCAGACCACTCGCGCGGTGCCTCGGTTGTTGGTTCAGTGTTGGTGTTCTCGATGGAAGGACGTTCTTTATTCAATGGGTTACTCACTTACTGCTGTTTCGACTGTCACGTTTTTCAAAAATAGATAATTGAGGGGGCTGAGCTCCAGTCCCTTCACTCGGGGTCGGACCAACGCGAGATTGGGTTCGTAATAAAGTGGAACCATCACCACGTCTTCATCCAACAAAAGCTTTTGGGCTTCGAGGTAGAGCCTCTCACGCTCCTTGGGAATAGCCAAGCTCCGGGCCTTTAAAACCTGCGAGTCAAACTTGGGGCTCGCCCATCCCCCGCGGTTATTGCCCGCCCCCGAAAGAAAGACCGAGGCAAAGTTATCGGCATCCGGGTAATCCGCGCTCCAGCTTGAAAGAAACATTGGGAAAATCCTGAGATCCAACTGCGCACGAAAAGTCTTGTGATCAAAAGACTGGATCTCAATGCGAATCCCGAGGTGTTTTTTGAGTTCCTGCTGGAGAAATTGAGCCAAGGTGCGCGCCTTGTCCCAGTTTGGGACCACGATCTCGGCCCTGACTGTTGCCGGGTCCATTCCCGATCGCTTGAGTTCAGCCTTGGCCCGGACCGGATCAAAGGGAAGGCCCACTTTCGATGAGTGCCCCAAGAGGCCTGGCGGCACAAAAGAAGGTGCCGGCTGCTGGCCTCCAAAAAGGATTTGATGGATCTTTGTCTTGTCTATGGACATGGCTACGGCGCGACGGAAAGCCACGTTGGAGGCTGGATATTTTCCGACCACAAAACCTAAGTAAGCTGTCTTGAGGTAAGGAAAACTCTTGAGGTCAGAACGCCCCGAAACCCGCTGCAAGTCGACCGTGCCAATATCGGTTAAAAAGTCGATCTTTCCGACCTCATAGAGGTTCATGGCGGCCGACTCATCTTTCACGATAAGCGCCGTGGCCTGCGCGATATTCCCCGATTTGCCGTAGTAAGCAGGGTTGGCCTTTAAGACGATGCGTGAATCCAGATCGTAAGAAGCTAAAGTATAGGGCCCAAGCGTCAGCATCCGCCCCGGCGTCGCCCATCCATCCCCGTGCTTTTCAACCACATCTCGCCTGAGTGGAAACGTGACCCAAAAGGTTGGAATTTGAATCCAATGCGCAACCGGACGTCGGAGCTTCACTTGAAGACGTGAGTCATCGAGCGCCTGTACGCCCACTTTTTCAAAATCAGTCAGAGCGCCTTTGTTAAAATCCTCAGCTCCTACGATATCAAATAAAAAATACGCATAAGACGCCGCAGTGAGCGGCGAAAGAAGCCTTTTCCAACTAAAAACGAAGTCCTGTGCCTTGAGCGCCACTCCGTCTTGCCACTTCACTCCAGGACGCAATTTGAAAGTGTAGATCAACCCATCGGCGGATTTTGTGTAACTCTGGGCCAAAGCCGGAACTACTTGAAGCCTGGAGTCGAAGGCAACCAGTCCTTCCATTAAATTCATGAGGACGTAGGTTTCAATCGGCGTGTGCGCGCGATTCCAGTCCAAAGTCTCCGGTTCACCCGCAAGTCTGAAAGTAAAATTTATCGGAGAGGGTTCTGCAGCAGCTGCCACACTCGGTACCTGGACAGAAAAAGCGCCAAGCCCGGTAACACCCAATAAAAGCGTCGAAAAAAGAGCCGGCGAAAACCGTAACATTCAGTTTCCCTCTCGAACCATGTTTCGATTCCACTTCGGAATCTCAATCACAAGATCCGAGATCCCTGTTGGAATACACTGGCACGCCAATCGAGACTGCGGAGTGAGGCCAGGAGCTTTTTCAAGCTGATCATCTTCATCCTCTGTCGCCTCGTTGCACGACAAAAGCCCCTGCTTGACGACAACATGACAAGTCGAACAGGCACAAACGCCGCCGCAAGCATGGTCAATATCCACACCCGAGGCGAGTGCGATATCCAAGATGCTTCCTGGCAATCCCATTCCACTGGACGGAATCGCGTCGGCATCGACAGAGACCACCACTTCGTCAACTTGTCCTGGAGCGCGGA
Source organism: Bdellovibrio sp. ZAP7 (assembly GCA_945865865.1). Lineage (GTDB taxonomy): Bacteria > Bdellovibrionota > UBA1018 > UBA1018 > UBA1018 > CAMBEX01. Next base: position 44,662 of record CAMBEX010000001.1, on the reverse strand, counting down.
AGGTCACTTTATACTTTTTTACGCCGGTCATAATGCTTCAATCCTGATTTACAATCTCGACGGTGACATCACCGTGAACTCGAGCCTGGCATCCCAGACGTGACTCGGAGGTCATTCCGTCGGCCCGCTCTAATCTTTCCTGCTCCTCGTCCTCGATCACCGAAAGCCCGGGCAACCCCGACTTCACTTTCACGTGACAGGTTGTGCACGCACAAAAACCGCCGCACGCATGCATGAGTGGCACGTCATTATTTATGGCGACATCGAGGATACTTTCGCCTTCGCGAGCTTCAAAACACTGGTTCATCGGCAAAAATGTGACTTTTGGCATCAGGACCTTTCAGCCGCGCGCGCGACCGCCTCTTGAATCAAAAGTTCAGCCAGTCGGGTCGTGGCTTGATTCAAGGCTTCTCTGCCCTCACGAATGACTTTGGGTTCACTTCCGTGAAGCGCGGCTTGAAGATTTCTGTACAGTAAATCCACCTGCTCAAACTCGACGGGCGAAAGCAGTCTGCGAGCATCCGCCAACTGGCGCTCCACCGCACGTACGACTGGCTCAGCGCTGTTTCGCTCTTCGACAAGCCGGTGAAACGCTCGGTCCTCACTTTCGTGCGAGAGTTTCATCTCGAGCATTTTTTCGACCTGCTCGTCAGTCAGGCCATAACTCGGGCGCACCTCCACAGAGGTCTCATGTCCCGAATCCAAATCTCGCGCAGAAACCTGCAAGATACCGTCGGCATCAATCAAAAAACTCACTTGCACGCGTGGCATTCCGGCCGGCATCGGCCGGATTCCCTTGAGCTTGAAGCGCGCGAGGCTGCGGTTATCACCGACTCGCTCCCGCTCGCCCTGAAGAATGTGAAGGTCCACTCCGGTCTGATTGTCCACAAATGTCGTAAAGGATTCGCGTGCCACAGCCGGAATCCGAGTATTTCGCGTAATCAACGGCGACATGATGCCCCCGTAAGTCTCAATTCCAAGCGAAAGCGGAATTACATCCAAAAGCAAAAAATCCTGATTGTTACCCGCCAGGATATCCGCCTGAATCGCCGCACCCAGGGCCACCACTTCGTCCGGATGAACCGAAGTGTTGGGTTTTCGTTCAAAAATACTTTCTGCCACTCTCTGAACGGACGCGAGTCGCGTGGGTCCACCCACCATCACGACATCCGAAATTTCAGAGGCCTTGAGCCCTGCATCCTCAAGCGCCTGCAAACACGGCTTGCGCGTTCTCTCCAAAACGGGATCAATCACCCGCTCAAATTCCGCGCGAGTCCACTGCCTTGAAAAAACCTTTCCGTCTGCCACCTCGAGCACGAACTCAGCACTCTCGTCTTTCGAGAGTGAGATCTTGAGTGCCTCTGCTGACTCCAGCAACGCAGCACGAAGCTGAATATCGTTTAGCGGTGAGATCCCGTATTTCGCACTGATCTCGTCTGCCGCAATCGTCGCAATCACCTGATCGAGATCATCGCCGCCCAGTGCCGTGTCACCGTTGGTGGCAAGAACCTCAAAAATTCCGTCATGAAGCCTGAGGATCGAGACATCAAACGTCCCGCCACCCAAATCAAATACCGCGATGAGGCCTACTTTTTTTCGGTCAAGGCCATACGCAAGCGAAGCTGCTGTGGGTTCGTTAACGATCCTGAGAACATCCAACCCAGCAAGTCGGGCGGCCGCACGGGTCGCCTGTCGCTGGCTGTCGTTGAAATAGGCTGGCACGGTTACCACCGCGCGTGTCACAGGAACGCCGAGTGCCTCCTCGGCATTTTTTTTGACCGCACGAAGAATCATCGCGGAAATTTCAATCGCTGAAAAACTTCGGTCACCGAGTTCCACTCGCAAAAGAGACTCGCCCACTTTTTCAAAAACCCGGTAGGGCAAAGCACCCACGGATTCGCGGACATCCTCAAAACTACGACCCAGCAACCTTTTTACCGAAAAAACGGTGTGACACGCGTCCCTCACCTTTTTTTGGCGAGCTACCGCGCCGACCACGGGCCTGTCTCCCACCCACGAAACCACCGAAGGAATCAGGCGCTGACCATCGCGTGAACTTAAAACTTCTGGCCTTCCGTCGCGCACATAGGCCACCAAACTGTTGGTCGTTCCGAGATCGATTCCGACAATCGGGCTCTCGTCCGTGGACTTAGGGGCATGAAGGTGTGCTTGAATTTGAATTGTCATCGCTGTGATTTCGAACCCTAACTGACCTTTTTAACACCGAGGCGTCCGCGCAGCCGCTCCAAGTCGCGCGCCATGGATGTGAGATAACTTTGTGAGTGAATCTCAAGCGCCAATCGCTCAAGGTACGCTCGTTCTCCCGAATTATTATATTCGCGCTCAAGACTTGCGAGCCCCTCGTGAGTTTCGCACTCGAGCACACTGAGTCGTGAACCGAACTCGTCGAGCCGCTCTGCTGCGCTCTCCGGATTTTCCATTACAGAGTCCTGCAGGTCAAACCAGGCTTCTGCAAGCTCCAGGGGTGGACGAACAGCCCGATCGGATGGCACTGCCACGCCCTCGAGCTTCAACAGATAGGCTCGCAAAGTCTGCTTGGAACCCAGCGTCCGGTAAGCGTCATTGAGAAAACTCATTCGTTCAAGTGACGCCTGCATGGCCTGGCCGCCCAGTTTTGCAAATCGATCCGGATGCAGTGCTCGGGACAGTTCATAAAACCGTTTTTGAACCGCCGCCAGATCCGGGTCAAACTTACTTACCGAATCGAAGACCGAAAAATAATTATCGACAACGGTCACGCGCTGAGGAAATCCACACTCCGCGCATAAATGCGGTGACAGCGGGCCAGCAAGCACCCTGCCGCATTCCGAACAAGTTCGGGAGATCGTGCCCGAATCAGGCCGAGAAGCTGGAACCACAACCACACGTACGCTTGGCGTTCGGATTTTGAAACGTAAACCCGGTTCCGTTCAAGCCGTCAGAAAAATCCAGCTCCGTTCCGGTCAGGTACAGAAACGACTTCGAATCGACGATGACCTTAACTCCGTCCACTTCAAAAACCTTGTCACTCGAACCGGCGGGCTCGTTGTCGAAGCCGAGCTTGTAGCTCATTCCCGAACAACCGCCACCCACCACCATCACACGAAGATTGGAGCCTGACGTCGGATCCGCAGCTTGAATACGCTTAATCTCTTTAACGGCTTTTTCACTGACTGTGAGAGCATTCATTTTGCTTCTCCTTTTTTCTTTTCAAGATAATCACCGATCGCGGCCTTGATCGCGTCCTCGGCTAAAACAGAGCAGTGGATCTTGATCGGAGGAAGAGAGAGCTCCTCTACGATTTCGGTATTTTTAATCGCCATGGCTTGCTCGAGCGTCTTGCCCTTCACCCACTCTGTCGCAAGCGACGAACTTGCGATCGCGCTGCCGCAGCCAAAGGTCTTGAACTTGGCATCGGTGATCACTCCGGATTTTTCGTCCACTTGGATCTGAAGCTTCATCACGTCTCCACACTCAGGAGCGCCAACCAACCCAGTGCCCACGTCTGATGCCTTCTTATCGAAGGAGCCGACGTTTCTTGGGTTCTCGAAGTGATCGATAACTTTGTTTGTGTAGGCCATATTCTCGTTCTCCAAATTCTCTTAGTGGTGTCCGGTCCAGGCGATCGACTTGAGATCGATTCCTTCTTTGACCATTTCGTAAAGCGGCGAGAGGTCTCGCAATTTTTTGACCGTGCTCACGACTTTTTTAATCGCGAAATCCAACTCTTCATCCGTGGTAAATCTGCCCATGCTAAATCGAATGCTGGTGTGGGCGAGGTCTTCTCCCACTCCGATATTTTTAAGAACATACGACGGCTCGAGACTTGCCGAGGTACAAGCCGAACCGCTCGACACAGCAAGCTCCTTCATTCCCATCATGAGCGACTCGCCTTCGACAAATGCAAAACTCACATTGAGGTTATTGGGGAGCCGCTCCGTCGGATGGCCATTGAGATAAACTTCATCGAGCTCTGCCTGAATCGCCTTCCACATGCGATCACGTTGTGCGCGAAGTCGCGTGCTCTCTTCTAGTAGGAGTCGGCTGGCCATTTCGCAGGCCTTGCCCAGCCCCACGATTCCAGGAACATTTAGCGTACCGGAGCGCATACCGCGCTCGTGCCCGCCGCCATGAATCAAGGGCGCCAGACGCACGCGCGGACTTCTGCGGCGAACGTAAAGCGCGCCCACGCCCTTGGGACCATAGATCTTGTGGCCGCTCAAGGAGAGCAGATCGATCCCCATTTTCTCGACGTCGATTTCGACTTTTCCAACCGCCTGAACCGCGTCGGTATGAAAAAGCACGCCTTTTTCCTTACAAACTTTTCCGATTTCCGCGATGGGGTTGATGGTGCCGATTTCATTGTTGGCAAACATGATCGAGACCAGGATCGTGTCGGGACGGATGGCTTCGCGCACCGCTTGCACGCTCACCATCCCGAAATTGTCGACGGGTAAATAGGTGATCTGAAATCCCTGCGTCTCCAGATAATGGCAGGTATCCAAAATGGCCTTGTGCTCGATGTTCGAAGTGATGATGTGGCGGCCCTTGTCGCGATACATCTCAGCCACACCGCGAAGCGCGAGATTATTGCTCTCGGTCGCGCCACTTGTGAAAATGATTTCTTTGTCGACCGCGCTCAAAATCTGAGCGACCTGCGTACGCGCATTTTCTAGGGCGGCTTCAGCTTTCCAGCCATACTCATGGTTACGGCTCGCAGCATTTCCAAAGATCTCGGTAAAATACGGCGCCATGGTCCTAAAGACTTCGGGATCCATCGGAGTCGTCGCATGGTAATCGAGGTAGATCGGAAACTTCATAGATGCCCCACTGAATTCTGAGAGTTCGCGGCCTTGGGTTCAAAGCTCGTCAGCTGAACCAAGGGAACGGCTTCTGCCGCAAATTCTGAAAGTCGGATTCCGGAAAGAAATTGCAGAACCTTGTTATTGAGATTTTTCATAGCCGGGCCGATCTGGCACTTGCTGTCGTATTCACAGTCACACGCATGGCCGCTGACGCCAGGACCGGATTCAATCGAAGCGCAGGCGACGACTGCCTGAGGTCCTTCCATTTCGCGCAAAAAATCTGCCAGGGTGACTTCGTCGAGAGACTTTTTGAGCGCGTAGCCTCCGCGCGCACCTTGGACCGACTGAATCAAGCCAGTGTCCTTGAGTCGTTGCAAAGTCTTGGCAGTGATCTCAAACGGAAGACCATAAGTATCAGCGATCTCTCGTGCGCTCGTCACGGCACCGCCGCTCTTGCGGCTCATATGCCTCAGCGCGATGAGCCCGTATTCGGTTGTCCGATTGAGTTTGATCATTTGCCACTCCAATTACGATCTTTTGGATCCGGTTTCAATCTCTTTGCATCGCCCCTCGTCATAAAGATCCCGCTCCTGGCGAATTCTGCAGTAAATCCAAAAGCCTTCCGGCATCCATTGATTTACTTTACATATCCGACTCTGACCATCCGACTATCTACGACCTTAAGTATCGTATATTTTTCGCACGAAAAGCAACCCCCCAAAACCTGTTATACTGGTATTTGGGATTCGCACTCCGAGACGCCCGGCGAACCCGAGAGAACCATTTAAAATCGATCAGTTAGCGAGACCTTCAAATGTCCAGCAAGCCCAACGAACGACTCCTCTTCGAACACGCGACCACCCCTTCGGGGTGGGTCAAGTACCGCAGCGGCCTCTGTGAAGGCTGCTGGTCGGGTTGCTGCACGCTGCCCGTTGAAGTGAGCGCAAACGACCTGATCCGACTAGAACTCATCACCGAAGAAGAGGCCGCTCGCTCCCTCAAAAAGGTCGCCCAGAGGCTCATCCGTGAAGGGATCATCCAAACTTTTAGGGCCAAGACGCAGCTCTTTATCCTTCAGCAGCGCCAAGGGCGCGACTGCATCTACCTCGATCCAAAGACCCGGCTCTGCACGGTTTACGAAAAACGTCCCAACGTATGCCGAAGCTTTCCGAAGATCGGTCCACGACCGGGCTACTGCTCGGCACGAAGGAAGTAGGCTCGGATGCCAAAAGAAACCGTCAGGATTCGCAAAGGCTCCATTCTGGTCTATCGATGTTTTGACATCGCAGAGGAGATCGATCTCGCGAAGGCCGAAAAAATTCTCGCCGAAGTGAGCGGACGCGAACGCCTGAAACTTTCGCGCACGAGCCGTCCAGCGATCATCGTGCGCAATGCGCCTATCACCTTAACTCTGGGCGAGACGCCCATTACCATTGGCAGCGACACAGTCATGGCTGAGACCTCCGCCAAAATCTGGGACTACGGGGTGCTTTCGATCGTGTTTCAAATTCCGATCGCTCCCGGAACCCGTTGGCAAGAACTCCAAGTCAAGGCGGCAGCCATCGAAGTTCATCACGAAATTGATCAGCTGGCTCGCAAACGCGCGACGCAGCTTTCAGAAACCATTCACAAGTCCCTTCAAAAACCGGGAGAATGGGCGCGATTTGAAGATTACGTCATCTATTTTCTCGAGCAAGTCGACGGCGTCGAAACGGGCCAGGATCTACTCGATAAGGCCGATGTTACGGCGCTGATTTTTGCAGAGTCTGACGGAAACCTCGCCAAAATCAATCGCGACTCCCTGTTGGAATACGTCTACCAGTACAAAGAAAATGACATGGTCATCATCGACTGGAACAGCGCCTTGGTGCTCGAACCCAGTGGTCAAAAAGAGATTCCAGACGTTTTGGAATTCGCGCTCACCCACCTCCTCGAAATGCGCTACTACGACGACCTCATCGATGTTCGCTTGAGCGTCCTTTACGACATGATCGAAGCGCGCCGCAAAAAGTTCGGAAGGTACCCGTTCTGGAAGCTCTCGCACGAAGCCAACAGCCGATATATCGAGTTCTCTGAATTTATCGGGCGTGTCGAAAACTCACTTAAAGTCGTGGGTGATTTCTATCTGGCCCGGATTTTCAGATCCGCGATCCGCCGCTTTCGCGTCGGAGATTGGCAGCAGAGCATCAGTCGCAAGATGGGCATTCTCGCGCAGGTTTCAGAACTGCTTCAGGGCGAGGTCAACACGCAGCGCAGCCTTCTTTTAGAACTGGTCATCATTGGACTCATCGCTTTTGAAATTATTTATGCGCTGGTGCGGGTGCACTAGCGCAAGTCAATCCAAGTAAGGCCCAATCCCCTGTGATTTTCGGATCGCATCCGCAATCTCGCGCACGGCGCCCCAACCACCATGCGTCTCGCTCACGTAGTGAACGCGAGCTTTGACGGGATCGACTGCGTGCGGAACGGTGGCACTAAATCCCACGCGCTCGATCACGGGAATATCAAAGAGGTCATCGCCCATGAAGGCCATCTGCTCGTACTCAAGCCCCGTGGCTGCCTTGATTTTTTCGAGCGCCTTGATCTTGTCCTCGTCACCCAAGAAAACATGCTCGATCTTAAGAAACTTCATGCGCGTGCGAACGTCTTCGGACTCACCAGCGCTGATGATCGCGACCTGCACTCCGTTGTTCATGAGCAGTTTAAGACCGTAGCCGTCTTTGACGTGAAAGTGCCTCGTCCAGCCGTGACCATCGAGCCAGAACAGGCGGCCGTCAGTCATCACACCATCCACATCCAAGATCAAAATCTTGATCTTTCGCAACCGTTTTTGAAGGTCTTCGGTTTCAAGAAGTTTGAGCGAAGCGCTTACGGGAGGCATCATCGCAAACCCCCTTTTGGCATCGCGGCTTTTGCCTCAGGAAGAAGCTTGGGCTGACCTGCGACGAGTGCGCGAATCTCCAAAAGCTGCTTTACGAAAGTTCCCACATGCTCCAGATAAAATGCATTGGGGCCATCGCTCTTGGCTTCGGAAGGACGCGGGTGACATTCCATAAAAAGTCCGTTAGCCCCGGCAGCCATCGCAGCGCGCGCCAGCGTCTCAAGATATTCGCGCTTGCCTCCAGTACTCTTTCCGCCCGGTGCCGCGCCCGGCATCTGAATCGAGTGCGTGGCATCGTAAATGACAGGCACACCAAACGTCTGCATGCATTGAAATCCGATCATGTCGACGACGAGCGTGTTGTAACCCATCGTAACTCCGCGCTCAGTGAGACAGAACCACTCGGGCGCGCCTTGCTTGCCGACCTTGACCTCCACCGCACGCACTTTTTCGACGATATTTTTTGCGTCCCAAGGAGCCAAAAACTGGCCCTTTTTTACATTGAGTCTGCGACCAAACTTGAGAGCTGCCTCAGCACCCGCGACAATCATGTCGGTTTGCCTGCACAAAAAAGCCGGAATCTGCAAGAAGTCCACAACCTCGGCTACCGCCATGGCCTGATCCGCAGAATGAAAGTCCGTCAAAAGCGGAAGCCCCGTTTTCTCTCGCACCTTAGAAAGGAGACTCAGACCATCACGCATCCCAGGGCCGCGAAATCCGTCGATGGACGTGCGGTTGGCCTTGTCAAAAGAGGCCTTGAAGTAAAGTTCTACGGGCAGGCCACTGAGTTGGCGCTTGAGCTCCTGGGCGACTTCGAGAACGAGCCCCTCGTCTTCGAGTACGCAGGGTCCGGCAATGAGAGTCATTTTTGAATGAGTATGTGCAGTCATTTTTATATTTCCGTTAGATAAAACTTACCGACCTTCAGCCGATGCCCTTGAGGCCAGGTTGTCCGCCCTTGCCACATTCTTTGGCGGCCTTGATGAAGCCCACAAAAAGCGGATGCGGGCTAAGGGGCTTGCTCAGAAACTCAGGATGAAACTGACACCCCAGGTACCAAGGGTGGCCAGGCAGCTCGACGATTTCCACAAGCTCAGTACCTGTGTTTCGATCCTGGTATTTTCCAGAGACCAAAAGACCGCGCTCCTCGAGTACACTGCGATACTGGTTATTAACCTCGAAGCGATGGCGGTGGCGCTCAGAAATCTGTTCTTTCTTGTAGGCCGTGTAAGCCTTGGTCGCGTGGCCACCGAACTTTGAAAGCACCTGGCATGGGTACGCCCCCAAGCGCATCGTCCCACCTTTTTCGGTGACCGACTTTTGCGCCTCCATCATGTGAATGACGCTCTCACGACCCTCAGGGCGAAACTCTGCCGAGTTGGCCTCTTTGAGCTCACAGCGATTGCGTGCGAACTCGACCACCGCAAGCTGCATCCCGAGACAAATCCCGAAGTAAGGAACATTTTCGGTGCGCGCAAATTCAGCCGCCTTGATTTTGCCCTCGATGCCACGTTCACCAAAACCGCCCGGAACCAAAACACCATCCACCGAACGAAGCAGGTCGAGGTTGGTGCCTTTTTCGATTTCCTCGGAATCAACGTAGAGCATGTTCACTTTGACGTCATTGGCAACACCGCCGTGAATCAGTGCTTCAGAGAGCGATTTATAGCTGTCACGCCAGTCGGTGTACTTACCGACGACGCCGATCGTGACTTCGCCCTTGGGTTTGCGGATTTTTTCGACCATCGCCGACCACTTCGAAAGATCGGGGCTACTGGTCCAGATGCCGAGCCGTTCAACGATTTTTTCGTCGAGTTTTTCTTCGGCAAAATAGGTCGGCACCTCGTAAATGCTGCTCACGTCGATCGCACTGAAAACTTGGTCACCGGGCACATTACAAAAAAGCCCGATCTTTTCTTTGACGTCTTTGGGAAGTTTACGATCCGAGCGACACAATAAAATGTCAGGCTGAATCCCGATTTCACGAAGCTCTTTGACGCTATGCTGAGTGGGCTTGGTCTTGAGCTCGCCCGCGGCAGCAATATACGGCACCAAAGTCAGATGAACGTACAAGACATTTTCGGCACCCTTGTCAGCTCGTATCTGACGAATGGCCTCCAAAAACGGAAGGCTTTCGATATCGCCCACCGTGCCGCCCACCTCGATGATCGCGAGATCGGCTTCGCCTGCCGCCTCATCGATGTGACGCTTGATCTCATCGGTGATGTGCGGAATGACCTGAACTGTCTTTCCGAGATAACCGCCGGCACGTTCGCGACGGATGACGGTGTCGTAGATGCGACCCGTAGTGAAGCTGTTTTTGCGGGTAAACTCGGCGTTTTGAACAAAGCGCGAATAGTGCCCAAGATCCAGATCCGTCTCGGCTCCGTCATCGAGTACAAAAACTTCGCCGTGCTGAAACGGACTCATCGTTCCGGGATCGACGTTGAGATACGGATCCATCTTGGCCATCGTGACTTTTATTCCGCGCTGCTCAAGCAACATTCCGATGGAAGCTGCTGCGATACCTTTACCAATGCTCGAAAGAACGCCGCCCGTGACAAAGATATATTTTTTTTGTTTAGCCATTTGGATGCCCCGTTAAACAAATTCTTTCATGATGTGTCTGACTTTTTCGAGCTCGTCGGGAGTGTCCACCCCGATTGAAGTGAAATCGAGTTCAGTGATTCCGATTGAGATCCCCTCTTGAAGAGCGCGCAATTGTTCGAGCATTTCAGCCTGTTCAAGCGCCGATACGGGGAGCGCGCGAAAACGCATCAACGTATCGCGAGAGTAAACATAAAGTCCCACGTGCCTGCGGCATACAAACGGCTGACCGGGATCCGGCTGAGGTTTGCGGCTGTAGGGAATGGCGTGCCTTGAAAAATAAATCGCGCGATCGTTCTTGTCAGCAATGACTTTTACAACAGCCACATTTGAAAGGTCCGCGACATCGCGCATCGGCGTCATGACCGTACTCATCGAAAATCGACCGGAGCTCACAAGCTCTACGGCTTTCTCGATCGCCGTTGGCTCCATGAGCGGTTCATCACCTTGAACGTTGACGTAAATATCACCCGCGATTTGATCCGCGACGGCGGCCACACGATCCGTGCCGCTTGCGATCTCAGGAGCGGTCATCACAACCTCGCCGCCAAAACCTTCGACCACACGGGCGATTCGCTCGTCATCCGTTGCGACCACGGTTCGATCCACACCGCGCGCTTTTTTGGCGCGCTCGTAGACCCACTGGATCATGGGTTTACCGTGAATGTCGGAAAGAGGTTTGCCTGGCAAGCGGGTCGCCGCGTAGCGTGCCGGAATCACAGAGATGACCTTCATGGGACCCGACAATAGTAGACGCGGCAAGAAGGGGTCAAGGGATGCGTGGCTGTGTGGAAAATTATCGCATCATGTCAATGTCGGTAATCAACGACGGTGATCAATACCGGAGTCCCGGCCGTCACAAAACAACAGCTCCATTTAGGCGATGACGTCGGCCTCAGGCTTCCACTGCCCCATCCAGCGCTTCAGACGTACTTGGATTCGCGCCAGCCCCTCAGCAGGAGGATACTCGACGTACGCATAGGTCAGCCTCACTTGAGTGCCAAAATCCCCGAGGTCCAGGTTGGTCGCCTCGTTCCACGTACCCTCGTTGTAATACTCTTTGCCTTCGCGCCACTGGCGATACCTCAAGAGGTGGGTGTGCCCAAAAATCACGGTACTGATGTCATCATTATCCTCAAGAATCCGAAACGCGATCTTATCAAAGTTCGGATAGACGGTGATTTGCTTGAGCATCCCGAGCGTGGAGCGAACTCCCTGGTGAATTTGATAGCGACTCCGAAACAATATCGTGTCGAACACAAATTTTGCGACCAACAAAACCGCCTTCACCAGCCAGCGAAAATCATGAAGGACCGCCCACTGCAAAAAACCCGAAAACGGCTTGACCTTGTCAACATGAGGACGCTCCTGCTTGATTCTTGGCAGGAGAACCGAAACAAAAAGCGATCCCCAGGGTAAATTGAGCACCGGCTCCGGTAATCCCCGGGTGATAAACGGATGCTTCATATCGGTGCGCGCAAACTCCTCATACTGCTGACCATGCTCGACATGAATACCGTCAAATCGATATGCCACGTCATGAAACTCCACCCGCGCTCCGATGGCCTCACAAAACACGTGTCTCGGCCCGGGCCAAAGCATTCCCATGTCATGATTGCCGACGACGTATGAAATCGTGTGCCCGGGAGTTGCCGCGAACCGTCTCAGTGCATGAAAAAAATCGGGATGGCCCGTGACGATTCTCTCCACTGCCCGTACTACCGAGCGCTCTGTCACCAGATGCGTGTGGACCCCATGCGTATCGATCTGAAGCAAGTTGAGAATGTCGCCGTTCAGGATCAGTTCAACTTCGGCCTGTGCGAAATCGCCCAGACGATAATAGTCGAGAAATTCGGCAAATTCGGCGTCGTAAATAAAGTCTTCCAGGATGTTTTGAGTTCCATCCCGAAAAAAACGCCCCTTTCCGAGGTGAAAATCGCTCACAACGAGTTTAATTTTTCGCATGGGAATGATTCCCTTGGGTTCACTCACTCGCGGCGCCAGTCGGTGGAGGAGTTGTCCCTGGAATAGGGGCGATAAAAATCGTGTTTCTCTGCGTTCTTTTGGCGGCGTACATCGCATGATCCGCCGCACTGATCACGGCAAGTCTGGATCCAGCATGGTCCGGAAAAAGCGCCACGCCGATTGAAACCGTAAACCTGACGGCAATCCCCTCATGCTCCAAAAATGCCGACTGCTCGACGGCCTGCCTGATCCGTTCGGCCACCGTTTTTGCAGTCGCAAGATCGCAGGCCGTGAGTACAGCCACAAACTCATCGCCGCCGTACCTAAACACCGTGTCCTTTTCGCGAACGTACTTTTTGAGTTGAACGCCCAATTCATTGAGAAGCCGGGTTCCGGCCAGGTGACCAAACTGATCGTTCACTCCCTTGAATTTATCCGCATCGATAAACAGAATCGCAAATGACTTCAGCGAAGTCTTTGCCTGCGCGATTTCGCGGTCCAAAATGTAATGAAGATATCTCGTGTTGTAGAGGCCTGTGGCGTCATCCAGATACGCGAGTTGCTGGACCCCTTGATACTGATCGATATTTTTTCCGGTGAGCTCGAGCTGTGATCGGAGAATTCTGAGTCTCCCCTCAAAGGCCTCGATCCCAGCCGGGCGTTTAGGTGAAAGGCAGACGCAAAAATGATTGCCGTTGTCACCCAGTGGAAACGGAAATCGAAACACAAATAGCCCCGGAGTCAGCGCGCCTCGATCGATAAAACGATACGACTCTCCTGCCTCCGACATTTTTGGAAATGGATTGGTCGCGTGAGCGGCAATATCCAAAACCTCTTCCAGTCCGTGATCGACCGAGGCTTGAAAGTCTGACCGCGTCGAAGAATCGCTGTTCGGTAGCCCCGTAACGCCGACCGTTCCAGCAGTGGCCCGAGTTGGCTCTCCGGCTTCGTTGAAAGTAAAAAATCCAGAGTGAGCAGCCTGCAGTTCCCGTTGAAAATAACTTTGGACGACTTGAAAAATCCGCCCCTGGTCCAGCGATGCCGAAACCATCTGACAACAATTCAACAAACTGAGAAAACTCGTCACTCCGGTGTTTTCACCAAAGACGACCTTTCGATCTAGGCCCCTGCGGACCGCAAGCCGAAACGCCTCTGGGTCAAACGGCTTTTTGAGATAATCCTCGGCGCCCATGCGGATCGCGGCAACCGCTTCTTCAACGGTCGCGTTTTCTGTAATCAAGATCACGCTGGTCATCGGACTCAGGCGGCGCACCTGGTCCAAAGCGCGAAGTCCCGATAGTCCAACTACCGGCGAGACAGAATTGCCCGAAGACACTGCCGCTGGTGCCGAAGCGTCGATCACTACGAGATGATAATTAGAACGTGCCACCCAATCGAAGGAACTCTCACCGAGCCCCACGACATCAACCCGGCAATCCGCGACTTCGCGAATCAGATCCGTATAGATTTCGTTTTGCTTGGATCCTTCGATCAGCAGGACACGGAAGCTTTCCGTGCTCATAATGCGATCTTAAGATGCCTCCCGATCTTTTTCATCGTCAGAAATCAGCGAAGCAGTCGATGAATCGTCGTCGGCTCCAGCTGCGATCGGCTGCCCTTTCGAATCCAGCAGACCGCCGGCGACACGAACGGCCTGAGCCGCCTTGGAGAGTCGATCCTTGAGGTTCGCGGAATGATTTTTCTCTTTTGCGAACTGGTCCTGCATCAAGTCCATATTAAATTCCAGAAGATCGATCTTTCGCTTGAGTTCAATGATTTTGGACTCGCGCGTCGCGATCAGTACTTCTGAATCTTTTTTTACGATTTCTAAGCGGTTTTCCAACTCTTTTTCACGAACACGAATTTTTCGGATATCCGATCGTACGCGATCTTTTAGCCGTTCCATTTCGTCTGTGGCCGCCCGCACCTGTGATTCCAAAATCCGGGCTCGATCCACCTTGGATTTGAGCTGAAACCTCACCTCATTGACTTCGGACTGCATCCCGTCCATGAGGATCACGCGCTCTTTTTCAAATTCATCGATTTTCTTTTTCTGACTTTCAACCAGGGAACCCGATTCGGCGCTCGAATATTTTGTCTCACGGAGTTCGTGATCGAGAACGCGAGCCTGTGCTTGCGCGGTTTTAAGCTGGGCCGAGAGCGCGGCCACGTCCTGCTCTCGCAAAAGCAGATATTTTTTCAGAGTCTCCGTGTCTGGAGTGTGCGCGGCACCGCCCGGTACCACCGCGTCTCCCAATGGCTGGTCCCAGGCAGTCGACGGACGGCTGCGAACAGACCGTTCCGCGGCAGAAGATTTAAAAAGATAGGGAAGCTCAACAAACGGTGGCTCCTGGGGCTCACCGCTCAATTCAACACTTTCCTTTTCAGCAAGGACTTGCACACCCGCGTTGTCAACAATTTCACCTGGCGGCTCATTTGCAAGACTGAGAGTCACTCCAGAGTCTGAACTTGAAAGCTCGAGTGGTGAGAGCGTCTCAGCAGTTGGAATGGACTGATCTTCAGAAAGCGGTGGAAAATCCAGCTTAATGTCCAGGTCGACGCTATCCCCGGAGGAAGCCGAAAAGACCTGACTGAGGTCCTCGAGTACCGGAAAGTCTGTTGGAGCCGCGGCCGAAACGACGGCAGACTTCGGGGCCTGTCCGGCAATCAACCTACTCGGGTCGTCACCTACAGAGCGCCCTAGGACCGCCTCGGCCGTTCCAGCAATATTTGAGAGGAACTCCTGAGGATCAACCGTCCATGCAATATAGGCGTTGAGCCCGCTGGGTCCTTGCTGGTGCTGAGCACACTCAGCGTCTGACCACGCTTCGGTAGTCAAAATAATGGGGACATCTGCAAACTGCGGGTCCTGCTTCATCTGCTGAATCAATTGAAAACCCGGCTCACCGCGCCCTCCCAGGGATTCACGGTGTGCTACGACTAGGTCCACGCTTGAGTCATGAAGTTGAAGCATCTGCCAGGCTTCAACCGGATCGGGTGAAACCAACACAGCCACGCCTCGGCCTCGGAAACCCTTGGCCACTTTATGCCCTGCGTCTAAGTGAGGATTCAAAAAGAGAATCTTCATCAACTGGCTTTTCGGACAAACGGCTCGTTAAGTTGACACTCTTTTTTCTAACCGTTAACGTTTCTAACACGATGAGTTCCGCCCCCCCTCGCCCGTCCTCAGACAAGCTCACTGTCCTTGTTTTTAAAGAGAATTTTGCGGCGCGCACTTTTCAGGTGCCCCTCAAATGGTTCTCTCACTTAGGGGTCCTCCTGGGTCTGGCCATTTTGATTACAGCGGGATCCGCCACCTTGGCTTTTCGCTTTTATCGAAAAGCGGCTTCAGCGGACCTCTCAAACGTCGAAAGTCTTCAGGCACAAATCGCCTCGCTCAAACGATCGCAAAGTACAGTACAGAGCGCCGAATCGCCGCCACCCGAATCCATCCAAACCATTCAACCCAGCGCGACTTTAAATACCCTGCCAAAGCTCCTTTCTGCGCCCGTAACAGAATCCTCACAGGGGACGCAGGCTCCCATCACAATCAGCGCTCCGGTCGCAAGCTGGCAAGGAAAGCAGCTGGGCGTAAATTTCAACATTCTATACTCGGGAGAGGACGGAAAAAGTCAGCAAGGCCGAATCATCGTTCTTGCTCGAGGACCCGGCTCTCTCATCGCTTATCCCAGCGGGGTGATCACGGCGAGCGGAGGAAGCGCACTCTTTTCAGTCGAAAACGGCGAATATTTTTCTGTCGCTAGATTTCGCGAAACCCACGCTGAATTCGAAGCGGTCGAGGGCCGCGACGCGGTTCGGGACGCTGAAATCCTGCTCTTTGGCCAGGATCCCGACAAAAAGGACTTCAAACTCCTTCTCAGACATTCGTTCAAGATCCCGCCGAACTCAGCGCCTGTTCAGAAATCGTCAGCGCTGAACAAAAAAATATCTGTTCCAGCGCCGGAGAATTCTAAAAAAGCCACCTCGGGAGAAAGCGCCCCATGAAATCCCTCACCCCTGAACACGCGCATGAGAGCGCGATCAATCTGGTCGCGGAGGGAACCCGAATGGAGGGCCGCATTCAGTTTGACAGCATCACCCGCGTTCACGGCGTTTTAGTGGGCGAAGTCCGAGCTGCTCACGGAAGCACATTGGTTCTATCCGACAATGGCATGATCGAAGGCCAAGTTTACGCGGATGTGATTTACGTGAACGGAATGGTCCAAGGCGATATCGAGGCGCTCACTCGGGTGGTGATTTCCAGTACGGGACGCGTAGTCGGAAACATCAAGACACCCTCCCTTCAGATCGATTTCGGGGCTTACTTCGAGGGGCGCTGCTTGATGGAGTCGACCTCTCTCACAAGAGCTGCTGAACCGTCACGGTCTTGATCTCACCCAAGCGCTTGCGTTCCTTCGCACCTTGAAGACTTTTTAGAATCTGCGTTTGATCTCCCGCAATCACGATCGAAAGATGTTCGAGATCAAAATGCTTGCTTGCGGCAGCCACAACTTGTTCTGGCGTGACTTGATTGACCTTGCTCGCAAACTCATTGAGGTAGTCCGGACCGAGTTCAAAAAATTCCCCCACGAGCCATCTTCCCGCGACTCGCCCCAAAGTGGAGGTCGCGAGTGGAAAGCCCCCGGTTAAAAACTCTTTTGAGGCCGTCACCTCATTGGCAAAAGCCTTGCTGACCGACGCGGGCGATTTTTTGAAGTCATCCAAAATAGTCACAGTACGAGACACGAGTTCTCCGACTGCCTCATTTCGAGTGGCCGCGCTCACGCCAAAAACCGCAAGTGCCCGACTGTATGAAAAAGCACTACCGATTCCGTACGTCAGCCCAAGTTCATCTCTCAGTACTAAGTTCAGTCGGCTATTAAACAGCTCGCCAATCATGGCGTTGGCAACCACCAGCGCGTAATGATCAGACGAGTTCATCAAGGGAGCACGAAACCCGATTCTGAGATGTGCCTGAGTCAGGCCTGGGCGATCCACGATCCAGACTGCCGGAGTTGTCGGAGTTGCTCGCACCCCTTTTGACGGCGCCACCTGGACTGGGAGCTTGCCCGTCCACCTACCAAAAACCTCTTCAATCTTTAGCTTGGTCTTTACCCGATCCACCCTTCCGACCACGAGCAGGAGTGCGTTTTCAGGAACAAAATGAGTGTGATGAAAGGCAAAAACATCGTCGCGAGTTACGCCGTTGAGTTCTCTCAGCGACGCAAGTCCGCCGCGCTCATAGGGAGTGTTTGCCGAAATTTTTCTCTGAAAAAGTAAGGACGCCAGGCCTTCGGCAGAATCCCCGATGTTCTTCCACTCATCAGCGATTCTGGATTTTTCTTTTTCGACTTCTTCAGCCGAAAGCGCGGGCTCCAAGGCCATTTTTCCCAAAAGCGTAAGTAACACGTTCACATCCGGGGCAAATCCATGCACTCCGACCGAAAACTGCTCAGAGTCCGGGGAGCTCAATCGCGAGGCACCGAGTCGGTCAAACGCAAGCGCGAGTTCGAGCGCACTGAGACCTCCCGCACCACGATCCAACGCCGCACCCAAGAGCGCGGCCGTCCCGCTTTTTCCTGCCAGATCGTCCGTGTGACCCGCATCTACAACCAGCGAAATATCCACGATGGGGAGACGATCGCTGACAAACCACGCTACCTTGAGACCGTTTGAAAGTATTTCAACGAGAGGCGCCGCCAAGTTCGAGGACGTCGCGGCAGTGGCCACACCACTCGCACAAACTGCGTACCCTAGGCCTAGCCCTAAGATGAAGAACCCCAAACGGATCGCCGTTGAAACCTTCATGTTCGCCTCTTGTTTTTAGTTTTCTTACGTGGCGGATTGCCCTGATTATTCTGGGGCAACAACTTGAACGTCTGCGGAAGCAAAACCACTACCGACCGATTGTTGGGATGAAGATAACGATTTGCTACCCGCTGCACATCCGCCGCCGTCACCTTGAAATACTTGGCCACGTCTTGCGAAAATTTCGATGCATCACCCAGCAGGAGTTGAACCGTCCCGATCAATTGTCCCATTCCATGCGGTGAGCGAACGCTATCAATGAGGTCCATAGTCAACTGGCGGACGGCGCGATCTACTTCCTCGCGAGTCACTCCTTTTTCCTGAATTTCCACGATCACGCGATCCAGCTCCGCCTCCGCAAGGTCGGCCTTTAAATCACCCTTCATCTGAGCATCAACAATCAAAAGGCCCGGAAAGGCTGGCGTGTATGAACTACCGGAAATTCCGGCAACCCACTGCTTTTCTTCAACCAGTCTTTGATGGGCCCGGGACCCCATACCTTCAAAAAGAATATTGGAGAGGACGTCCACCGCGTGAGTGTCTTGATCCGACGCTGACGTGATTTTGTAGCCGCGCTGAAATCGTTGGGAGGCCACATGGTCGTAAAGCGTGAGCCTACGTTCCTCGTGCTGCTCGGGTTCACGCGCGACCACACGGCGCACGCTTCTGGTCCCCTCCGCGAATCTCTGGATCCCTCCGTAAGCGCTTCGGATCCACGCAAAGGTTTCATCTTGATTGAAATCGCCCACCACCACCAGCGTCAGCTTTTCGGGATGGTAATACTGTTTAAAATAAGCCTGGACCTCAGGCAGTTGGATTTCAGAGATGTCTTCTGGATAACCAATGACGGGCCACCGGTAGGGATGCACCTCAAAGGCGAGGTCCCAAAGTGCCTCATCCATTTTTCCTTCGGGTGAGTTATCCGTGCGAAGCCTTCTCTCTTCGAGGACCACTTGGCGCTCGGTCTCGAGCAACTCTGGAGTGAGTTTGAGATTGCCGAGGCGATCGGCCTCCATCTCAATGACCTTAGGCAAAAGATCCGGCGTAAAGGTCTCATGATAGACCGTATAATCCCGAGTTGTAAAAGCGTTGACCTCGGCGCCCTTGGCCTCGAGCTGCTGAAAAAACTGCGTGGGCCCGTATTTTTCAGTGCCTTTAAACATCAAATGCTCAAACAGGTGCGACACGCCCGTGAGGCCGGGACGTTCATCGACCGAGCCCACCTTGAACCAGCTTTGAAAAGAAATCACCGGTACTGTGTGGTCCTCGACCATGATGATCGTGACACCATTTGAAAGGATTCTGCGATCGAGCTTTAAACGGATTCCGAAAGAATCTCCCAGACTGAAATCACTGTCGCGACAGGACGACCCCGTGAATGCCACCGCGAGCGCGAATGCCGATAGAAATAATAACCTCACCTCACGCCTCCCGCATTCAACCATCCGTGCTCACGATACCAGGCTATGGTTTCACGCATTCCCTCTTTCAAGGAAACTCGAGGTAAAAAACCCAATTTGGTTTTAGCTTTTTCGTTCGAGCACACCCAATAATCTGGAAGAATCTCATTCAACTTGTCTCGGCTGAGCGCGAATTTTTTTCCAGTCAGCGAGCTTACCCAAGAAAGCCCGTGGGCCGCGACCACGAGGGCGATTTTGGGCACTCCAAACTTCCACGGCCGCACGCCTAAAGGTTCCGCCATCGCTTGCAGCATTTCTTCGTAATGATGAACTCCGTCTCCCGAAAGATAAAAAACTTCGCCTGAGGCAAATGCGTCCGATGGAGCCGTCGCAGCCAAAATGATCCCCTCGACAAGATCTGCGACGTGAACGACGCTGTAATATTTTTTTCGATCGGGGGATCCTGACGGCGGAAGCGGCATAAGACCGTGCGAAACTGTCCGAGCGATCACAAACATCCCTCGGTCACGCGGGCCGTAAACGACGGGTGGCCTCACAATGACCACGGGTAATTGATCGCGAAACTTAAGTAACTCGAGCTCACCTTGACGTTTGCTTTCGCCGTAATTTGAAACCGGCTGGTCGAGATGGCTCTCGTCGCGGGCCTGTTTGCCATCTCCCGGCCCACCGGCGGCTAGACTCGAAACATAAACAAACCGCCTGAGCCCTGACGAATGGGCTGCAGTCGCTTCAACGAGTCGACGGGTTCCCTCACCATTGCTTTCAAAAAATGCATCTCTCCCTGACGCTTGAATGGCTCCGGCGACATGAAAAACAAAGTCCATTCCCTCAACCGCTCGACGCAACGAGGCCTCATCTGAAAGGCTGCCTTCGATCCGCCGATGAGGGACGGCCGATAAATTTCTGTCCTGGGAGGTTTTTCGCATCAGCGCGAAGACTTCAAAGCCTTGCGCGGCCAAGCGTTCCGCCAAATGACTACCCACAAAACCGCTTGCGCCCGTAACCAAAGCTTTCATGACTTCTGGAAGTCTAACTCAGTCCCCGCCTACGATCTAGCTTCGCGGCTCAAGCATTCAGGGTTGCGCGAACGGACCTGACTGGACCATGATTTGTTTTCGAAATGCCCAGCACTGTACATCTCACTATCCTTGGTTGTGGAACCTCCAGCGGCGTGCCGCTCATCCGATGTCCATGCCGCGTTTGCCGCTCGAAGGATCCTAAGAACCAGCGACTCCGCGCCTCAGCCTGGCTGCAGTACCGGGGAAAGAGTATCCTCATCGATACCTCCACCGACCTGAGGCAGCAGGCACTGCGAAACAAGATTTCACAGGTCGATGCGGTCCTCTACACCCACCCCCACTCGGATCACGTCCATGGCATTGACGAACTCCGGAGCTATAATTTTCTCCAGCAAGCGCCCATTCCGATTTTTGGAAATGATTGGGCCATGGATGAGCTGACCCAGCGGTTTTCTTATATCTTTGATAATCACACGTCAGAAGGTGGGGGGGCACCCCAATTGCTGGCCAACCGGATTTACGCGGCAGACTATTCCCCAAAAAAAACCCTGAGAGTCCAAGGGGTTCCGGTGGTTCCGATTTCAGTCCAGCACGGCTCCCGAGAGTGCCTCGGTTACCGAATCGAATCCGTTGCCTACATCACCGATTGCAGCTATATCCCTGAAAACTCGCTTGATCGGCTCAAAGGGCTTTCCGTTTTGGTACTCGACTGCTTGCGGCTCGAGAAACACGGCACTCACTTTAATCTGGATCAGGCACTGGAGACAGTCAGTCGGCTTAAGCCCAAAAAGACGTATTTAACGCACTTAGGGCATGAATTCGAGTACGCGAAATGGGCTAAAAAGCTCCCGAAGGGAGTGTCCCTCGCGTACGATGGTTTAAAAATCCGCGCACAGGCATCGGGGAAATGATCCCAGGAGTAAGAAAATGATCGTAGGCGTACCTAAGGAAATCAAAAATAAAGAAAACCGAGTTGGAATGGTCATTGCCGGAGTTCGGGCCCTGACCCAAGCCGGACACAAAGTCCTCGTTCAGCACAATGCTGGAATTGGCGTTGGAATTGGCGACGACGACTATCGCAAAGCAGGCGCAACCATTCTCGAAGGCTCCCGCGAAATTTTCGAAAAGTCCGACATGATCGTCAAGGTCAAGGAACCCCTCCCTGAAGAGTATCCTTTGCTTCGCGAAGGACAGATTCTTTACACCTACCTCCATCTTGCTGCCGACGAGCGCCTCACGAAGGCTCTCATGGAACGAAAAATCGTCGGAATTGCCTACGAAACCATTCAGCCGAGCGACGGATCTCTCCCGCTTCTCGCTCCCATGAGCGCAGTGGCAGGACGAATGGCCACGCAAATCGGCGCTACCTATCTGCAACATGATCACGGTGGAAAAGGAATGCTCCTCGGCGGCGTTACCGGCGTGGACCGCGCTCACGTCGTGATTCTAGGTGGCGGAGTCGTCGGAATCAATTCGGCGAAAATGGCAGTGGGCTTGGGCGCGAGAGTGACCATGCTGGACGTCAATGTTCATCGCCTCGATTACATTTCAGATATCTTTGGAAATGAGATCACCACGCTCTACTCCAATAACGAACAAATCGAAAAAGCGGTGACCACCGCTGATCTCGTGATTGGTGCAGTGCTTGTTCCGGGAGCCAAAGCTCCCAAGCTCGTCACCCGCGAGATGATTTCCAAGATGCAAGCGGGCTCGGTGGTTGTGGACGTTGCTGTCGACCAAGGTGGCTCGGTAGAAACCTGCCGCCCAACCAGCCACGAACATCCGACCTACTCCGTAGACGGGGTGATTCATTACGCGGTCCCAAATATGCCGGGAGCTGTGCCACGCACCTCAACTTACGCGCTCACGAACGTGACTCTCAAGTACGCGCTCATGATTGCCAACATGGGTTGGCAGGCTGCTGTAGGCAAGGATGAGGCACTCCGAAAGGGCGTCAATATCCTCAACGGCAAGGTTGCCTACAAACAAGTGGCCGATGACTTGGGGCTGCCTTTCGAACCGGTGCGTGTCTAATAAGCTGCTGACCACTTTTAATCCGGGTAATGCGCTTCTTTTCGGAGGTGTATTACCCGTTTTTTTTCTGATTTCGTCCTGCGCGACCACTCCTGAAGCCGCTCTCGGCTGGGACGCCGCAAACGGCCCCAATGGGAGCCGAGCCATTTGCAAAAACCGTAAACTTCCGGGGTTCAATGAGTTGATGGACCTCGGCTTGACCGGCGAGCTCCGCACGGACTGTATGTTGAGACGCTGTGAACTGAGCGGCACAGAGGTGGAATGCGACGACCAGGGCGATCTTAGCCTCGAAGAGGAATACGAAAGTTTCCGCGAAGGCTTTAAAAACGATTATTGAACAATTCTGCCTCTGCCCGATACACTAGGTGGGCATGGCTGAAGAAAAAGAAAAGAAAGCTTCGACCGAAGGCGCAAAAGACGCCGGGCCTAAGCCCCCAAAAGGGCCCCTCATTTTGGCCCTCGTCAATGTGCTGGTCGTCTTAGCTGCGGCAGGATCCCTGGTCTATACGCGAATTCTGTTTAAACGCCCGCCCATCACCGAAGATGCCGAGCGCGAAAGAATCGCCAAGCTCCAAGAAAAGAAAGAAGCCAACCACATTCCCAGCGAGATGGTCTTTGAGCCTGTGACCATCAATATCGCACAAAACACTCCCCATCCGGCCAGCGGATCCGAAATCCAAGAAGACACTCCGGCCGAGATTAGCAAGCTTCACTACGCCACTATTGGCTTTACGTTGGAACTTAAAGATCTCTCTCACAAAGAATTGCTCGAGCCCATGCGCCCAATCATCATGGACAAGATGCTTTCGATGATCGGAAGAAAGCCCTTCCACGAGCTGGCCACCGTCCAAGGCAGGTACGTGCTACGCACCCAGATCCTGGAGCTCGCCAATCAGCTCGCCAAGGAAACGGTCGTTACCAACGTGTTTTTCACGCAGTTTATTATTCAATAACCCAAAAAGAAGAGGCGCTTCGGTTAGAAGCTGGCTCCCACTCCAATCACGGCCGCAGTAACGGTCGAAACGGCATTATCAGTGGACGTATTTGAAAACTTGTAAAAATCTCCGGGAAAGAAAAAGCCCAGATCAGCCTTGAACTGAATGTTGTCGTCCCACTGAAGAGACGTTCCCAGATCGAATTCCCACCCCAACGAATCCGACTGAGCGGGGCCCGTCGCATTGGTCTGCAGCGTGCGAGTCCAAGAGTTGAAAAAGGTCTCTCCCGCCTTGGCGACTTCGTTTGCCTGGGCAAAAATCACATCACCATGAAACGCCCATTTGTCCGACTGAAACTGGCCCCCAGCTGAGAGGTAGTTCGCGTTGGTGATCGGATTATCAAATGGAGATTTAAGATCCGTGCTCGCATTGGCTGTACTGTTGCTTGCGAAGTTTGCGAGCTGATAATTAAACATGATCATCCCAAGCCTGTAATTAGGATGAAAGTAAAAGGCCCGATACTTCGAAGAGGATCCCGCCTGACCTGGGGCTCTACCGGCCTTGAGATGGGCGTCCCAGCTTTCAGAAATCTGGTAGCCGCTTTCGAGAGCGATCGCAAAGGTGCTGTACTCAAACTGACCCACAGTTCCGGATGAGATCGGAGCTTCACCGGCAAAAGAAAACTTACCGAGCTTCTTGCGACCGTAGATATCCCAAGTCGTGTAATTGAAACCCACAGTAGAAACGGTATCCAGTGCCGGGGTGATGCCGGTGAAAATGCCGTTAGACCCACCGCCGATGCGACGGATAAAATTTACGCCGCCTTCCATGTCCTGGTCGGGATTTTCGTATTGAAGCGCTAGCGCGTAGTCAGAAACCCCGATTGCGCCTCCTCCGAGGTTGTTACCCGCCGAATACTTCACGATCGAAGGAATGAAAGAAAAGGCGCCAAATTTTGAAACCGCGCGAATCACGTCACCCGTCGATTGATAGCGATCCCACACTCCGTCGCCGCTGTTCCAAACCAAGCCCAAACCCCATTGAAGCGGCGCTCGTCCGACATGCACGGTACCGAAGTCGGTGGTAAACTCACCCCAAAATCTCTGCGCGCTAAACGATGATCCGCTCGAGAAAGTAGAATAGTAGTGCTGTTGATCGGAGGTCTGTGGAGCCGCATCGCCAAAAACACCAAACACAGGGTTTCCCAGCCAAAACTCAGATTTGAGAGTGACGTTGTCGTTCACAATCGCCTTAGGCTGAAGTCGTACAAAGAGTGACTGAAAGTTTGAAGTCGAACTCCCACCGCCCGGAACGTAATATCCGCCCTCGTCATCTCTACTGGGATCTGTCGAAGTATTCGTATCACTCAAAGTGTAATTGCCAACCCGGTGTGCCTCCGCGCGAAACTGCCCGGACCAATCCAAATCCAACGCCTGCGCCGACTGAACGCTGGCAGCAAAAACAAGCAGCCCAATTCCCCACGCAATCACACAATGTTGTTTCAGAACTTTCACGAGACGCCCCCTAGGTGATGCCCATTTGAGTTGCTCAAGCCGCTCACTCGCGAATTCCCCCACACTCGAACCAACACACGATGGGAGTCTCCGCACGCGTACACTCCTAACGAGCGTATGTACTTGAGATAAAAGCAAGAATATGCTCGTTTTAGTGAGTACCTTGAAGTCCGTCAAGGAGATTAACCTCAGATGCAGCGCGGCGCGAAACGAACAAAATCCCAATCCGGAGTAGTCATTTTCTCACTCGCGTTTTTTGCCGCCATCGGCGGGATCGCCGCCATGGGCGGCTACCTCGGTATGCTCTACCGGCAAATGGAGCAGGCTTTCTCGCAGCAGGACCAGTTCATTCCCACCCGAATTTTTTCGGACGTCCATAGGATCGCGCCCCCCCAGCAAAAATCAAAAATCGAAGAGCGACTCAGAGCCTTGGGTTATCAGGCCTCTGCTTCCGTGCGTGACGAGGGTCTCGCGCTGACAATCCAACTCCACACCATCAATTACCCAGAGTACCTACTGCCCGAAGGGCATCCTACGATTGAGGCTGCCGCCGCACAGTCGCCGATCACTTTGCTCTTTGACGGAAAAGGAAGTGACAGCCTATTACAATCCGTCGCCATCGAGGCCGAAGAAGTCGCGGAGATTTTTCTCGAGCCCGAACTCGTCGCCACACTGGGGAGATCGTCTTCAAGCGGCGGCGCAGGAGTTCAGACAAAAAAACAAGTTCGTGAGTGGCTTCGATTTGACCAGATTCCGGCCCCTGTCTGGCAAGCCATCATCGCGATCGAAGATCAGCATTTTCTTGATCATCACGGTTTGGATCCGCGCGGAATCGCCCGCGCCATTTGGGTCAACTTGAAGTCGATGCGACTGGCTCAGGGCGGGAGCACCATCACCCAACAGCTCGTAAAAAATCTCATGGCCCGCCGAACCAAGAACATCGCTCAGAAAATCAATGAAGTGTTTTTGGCGATGCTTCTTGAGATGAAGTACGACAAAGAAGAAATCCTTGAGCGCTATTTAAACGAAGTTTATCTGGGGCAAATTGGAAATCTCGAAATTCACGGGGTGGCCGAAGGCGCGAAACATTTTTTCGCAAAACGGCTCGATGATCTTAATCTCGGTGAAATCGCGCTCATGGCGGGACTGATTCGCGGTCCCGGTTTTTACTCTCCTTATCGCCAGAACGAGCGTGCGATTGAGCGCCAGCGACTGGTCCTAAAAAAGATGGTGGAGACCGGAAAAATCGCGGCAACCGAGGCAAGCGATGCCGAGAAACTCCCTATTCGACTGGCCCCCCCGCAAACGGTGGCCAATAAAGCGCCTTATTTTGTGGATTTTGTTAAGGCCGAGCTGATTCGGCATCTCAAAGATCAGATGGGTGAGGAGGAAGTTTCGGAAGCGGGCCTTCGCGTTTACACAACGCTCGACATCACCATGAACAACGCCGCCCAGCGCGCGGTTTCGCAAGGAGTTGCTTCACTCGAAAAGAAACTTCCGGGTTCACCGCGACTCGAGGCCGCGCTTGCGAGCGTGGACCATTCCACAGGAGTGATCCGCTCTCTCGTCGGCGGTCGAAGTTACGCCGATTCCACTTTCAATCGCATCTTGAACATGAAGCGCCAGGTAGGTTCGACCTTCAAGCCCATCGCTTATTTAGCGGCACTGCAAAAGGGGCAGGATCGAAACGGAATTCAGTACGGGCCAGGCTATCCGACTGAGGACTCGGCCTGGACGCTGCACTACGACCACGGAAAGCAAACGTGGTCTCCCAAAAATTACGAAAACGAATTTAAAGGCTGGATTCCACTGCGGCAAAGCCTCGCCCACTCGGTCAATACCGTCGCCGCCAAAGTAGGTTGGGATGTCGGGCCGGAGAACATCATCAACACCGCACGTGCACTGGGCATTGAGTCGCACCTTCCGGCTGTACCCTCACTCGCACTCGGAGTGGCCGAACTCTCTCCCGTGGAACTTCTTCGCGCTTATGCGGCGCTTGCCAATCATGGGGTGCTCGACGAACTCACGGTCATTCGGGGAATCTCCCATGATGACGGCAGCCAGTTTGCACGCTTTGTCTATCACCCCAAAATGGTGACCGATCCGGCGCCCGTTGATTTATTGACGGACCTCATGACGAGCGTTTTTCAGGAGGGCACCGCCCTAGGAGCTGCTCACTTGGGCTTTGATCGCCCTGCTGCCGGAAAAACGGGCACCACCAGCCACCATCGCGATGCCTGGTTTGCCGGCTACACCCCACAGCTCACTACTGTGGTCTGGGTCGGAATGGATCAACAGTCTCCCCAAGAGGCGCCCGAGCCCCGCCAAAAAAAGTCACCCAAGTCGATATTAACCGGCTCCGGGGCTGCCCTCCCGATCTGGGTTTCTTTCATGAACGAAGCACTCGAGGGCGAGCCCCCGATCCCGTTTCCGCTCAGCCCACACTTAGGGTCCATTCGCATCGACCGCCACACAGGCCAGGCTGCCTCGCCGGACTGCCCGGACGCACAAATTCTTGTGGAAAAATACATCCTTGGACGCGAACCCAAGACCAGCACCTGCGATTCCGAGTGGCCTGCGTCTGTTCCCGTTTCGCACGCGATTTAAGCCTGCATTTTGTGCATGCCGCCCTGCGACAAGGAATTTATTCAACGAATGTGAAATCCTCTCATGTCTTTACCTAAAAACGGCGAAACGTCTCAAGAGAGGTACGGCAAACTCCATGTTAGTCATCGTAGGCGCCATCGTCGTGATTCTAAGCGTGTTCGGGGGCTATGCCGCTGCGGGCGGGCATTTGGGCGTCCTCGTGCAGCCTTTCGAATTTGTTATCATCGGCGGCGCGGGACTGGGATCCATGCTGATCTCCTGCACTCCCCAGCAAATCAAAAACATTTTCACACAGATCGCGGGTTCCATTAAAGGCGCACCCACCGGAAAAGAGCAGTACCTCGAACTCTTGTTGCTCCTCTTTGAACTTTGTAAGACCGCAAAACAAAATCCGCTCTCCCTTGAGCCTCACATCGAAAAACCCGATACCAGCGAAATCTTTAAACGCTATCCGGGCATTCTTCACAACCATCACGCAGTCCACTTTCTCTGCGACACACTGAAAGTCCAAATTAGCGCTCCCATGAGCCCTTACGATTTAGAAGATCTCATGGACGCCGACATCACGGTGATTCATGAAGGCGAGGCTCATGCGCCCGGCATGGTCGCAAAAGTCGGTGACGCAATGCCAGGTCTCGGAATCGTGGCCGCCGTTCTCGGCGTCGTTCACACGATGGGTAAGTTGACCGAAGGAAAAGAAGTCATCGGTAACAGCGTTGCCGCCGCTCTCGTGGGAACGTTTATCGGAATTTTGCTTTCTTACGGATTCATGCAGCCTCTTTCGGCGAAGATGGAGGCGGTCAACCAGGAAAACGGCAAATTTTTCATCGTGATCAAAGCAGCGCTGATCGCCTATGCCAAAAACTGCTCGCCGAAAGTTTGCGTCGAGTTTGCTCGCCGAAACGTTCCTGATGGAGCGCGCCCAAGCTTTGAGGAAGTCGATAAAGCAACCTCCGGAGCTGGTAAAAAGGCCGCGTAACCATGGCAGCCCAAGGTCAGATCATCATCATCAAAAAGAAAAAGGCCGCGGCCCACGCCGGTCACCACGGTGGGGCATGGAAAGTCGCATATGCCGACTTCGTGACCGCCATGATGTGCTTCTTTCTTGTGATGTGGCTGATGGGAGCCGACGAAGAAACCAAAGCCGCCATCTCGCACTATTTCAATCATCCCAACACTCCCTGGAATTACGGCCGCGACACGAACTCCGATGAAGCACGTCCTCTGGGCGAGGTGCAGGGCTCAGGCGAAAACATGTTGCAAGGTCTTAACGGCGCAAACCCCGAGGAAATCATCACCAAACCCATGCGGCCGGTTCAGAGCACACTTCAAACCAACCGTGAACTCGGAGATCTCGCCCAAGAGGTCATGGGAGATAATCTCTACGCACTCGATGTGAGTATCGACTACCTGAAATTTTCACTACCAGAGGACCTTCTTTTTACACAGGGAAGCACCCAGCTGCGTACCGAAGCAAAAAAAGAAATGGACCGGCTCGGAAGGCTTTTCAAAAGTTTCAGCGGCTATATCCGAATTGACGGCCACACGGATACGTCGGCAGACGGCGGAAGCGCCGGAAACCAATTTGAATTTACCCTTTCGCGCGCCGTTTCGATCATGAAGTATCTCACTGCCAAAAACTATGTCGATGAGGAGCGCCTGCTCCCCGTAGGGAGCGGACCTCGCCGTCCCTACGCCGCTAACGACGGCGACGAGGACCGCAGAAAAAACCGGCGCATCGAGTTCACGCTTACCAAGAACCGGGCCTACTAACCGCTGTACGTCTGTCTAAAACTTAGACAGTGATTCTTAAATACCCCCTATTTAACGCTGTAATTGCAGACGGTTACTTCACCGTTTCGCTGAATTTCAGTGGCACGGCAGTTGCCTTTAGTTGTCCCGACCATGTCCCTTTGGAAGTTGAACTTCAGTAATTTGCAGAAGCTGTCGCTACGACACTTCAAGACCCCGCTCAGCATTCTTGCAGGGGCAGGCATTCTCACGGCTTTGCTGCTCAATTTTGAATTCAACATAATTGAGGCGGGTCTCTACGACTTTAGAATGGCCAAAGGCCCTCAGGCCCGCCCGGATTCGCGAATTACCCTCATTACACTCGACGATGCCACTACGGCGACTCTCGACGACCTCTCACCCCTATCGCTTGAGGTTCATGCGCGGTTCCTGGAGTCGCTCGAAAAGTATTCCCCGCGCGGCGTGGGCTACCTCGTCGACATGAACCGGGTCAGCCAACTCTATCCACAGCAGTTTCGTTCGCACCCTGGACAGAAATTCACAGAGATCGCCATTCGGATGGAGCGAGGAGGGACGCCAGTTATTATGGGCACCTCGTTCGATGTCACGGGCGAGGTCTTGCCTCCGTATCCGCTGAGCGCATTGCCACACGCACTTGCACTCATTCACAAGGATGGAAATGTATTTGCGAGAGACAAGGTCACTCGCAGTGCGCTTACCCACCTGTATGATAAATCCGTTTTTCACTTCGAACTGGCCCGAAAACTGGGACTGATTTCTGAGGGGCATTTGCCTCGCGGCAGCTTTTCTGTTCCTGAAGTGGACGCCAATTATTTTAATTTTCGTTATCACGGCGACGTTGCCTTGAGCCACGCCTCGCAGCTTTCGGATTCAGAACGCTACCGCCGTCTCTCGTTTCTTGACGTCCTGAACGGAACGGCGCCGATCGACTCCCTTCGCGATAAAATCGTATTGGTGGGCACGCTCACCCGCGACGACTCCCAGGACTACGCGCTCACTCCTTACTCGTCGGCTTCTTTTTCAAATCCAAAACTGGCAGTCCACGCCAATATTCTGGACTCCCTGATCAACGACGACGGAGTCGCCAAGACACCTCATTACGTCAATGTCCTTGCGATATTTTTGCTGAGTGTATTTGTGATTGCTGCCGTCATGATCCTGAGCCCACTCAATGGGCTCTTTGCCACCGTCGCCGTAATTATCCTGTTTCTGACTTTCACTCAGTTGGTTTTTTATGGATTTGGCGGCCACAGCGGACTCTGGATTCGCGTGAGCCAGCCGCTGATTGGGGCATTTCTGGGATACTACCTAGCGGTGCCTTACCGCCTGATCCGTGAGTATAAAAAACGCTGGGACTACCAGCGTAAAAACAAACTCCTCGTACAAGTCGAGGAACTTAAAACCAACTTTATGTCGCTGGTCACGCACGATCTCAAGACTCCGGTCGCGCGAATCCAAGGCCTAGCGGAAGTGCTTTTGAAAAAGGCCGCGGATCGACTCGTCGATCGCGACAAAGAGACCCTCAATCACATCATTCAGTCCACGGACGAGCTCAATAGATTCATCTCGAGTATTCTTGAACTCGCCAAGGTGGAGTCCAACTACATACACTTGAGGCTTGAGTCTAAGGACGTCAACTCCATCATCGAGAGAGCGACCGCTGGGTTTCGCGCTCAAGCGCGCGCCAAAAACTGCAAAATCACGATGAACCTTGAACCGCTATTTCCGATCAAGGTAGACGTGTCAATGATCACCAAGGTCTTGAACAACCTGATCGACAACGCGATCAAGTATTCTGATCCGGGCTCAGAGATTTCGATATTGTCGGTCGAAAAAAACGAGTGGGTGCAAATTTCCGTTCGCGACCAAGGCGTCGGTCTCTCTCCTGATGAGATTGAGAGCCTCTTTAAGCGTTTTTATCGCGCTAAAAATCAGGCCACCGCTCAGACTTCCGGCACAGGCCTTGGCCTTTATTTGTCCAAGTTTTTTATCGAGGCACATCAGGGTCGCGTAGAAGTTGAGAGCGAGCAGGGAATCGGGAGTACGTTTCGAATTCTTCTCCCCATTTTACCGACGCTCCCTCCGGCTGCGATGATCCGCCCCGGCTTAACCGTTTCAATGCCCGAAGACTCGGGCAAATCCAGTGAGGAAAGCACCTATGTATAAAGTTCTAGTTGTTGATGACGATGCGGATTTGCGTCTTGCCGTAGCCTCGGCCCTCTCGGAGAGCCACTACCTCGTGGATCAGGCTCGCGATGGCGAAGAGGGTGTGAACCGCATTCGGGCTGGGCGCTACGATCTGGTACTTCTGGACGTCAACATGCCCCGAATGTCCGGGCTCGAGGCCCTCAAGGAAATCAAAGCCCACGATCCATCCATTATTGCGATCGTACTGACCGCCTTTTCAAATGTGCGTGACGCCGTCGAGGCCACACGCCATGGCGCCTACAACTATCTTGAGAAACCGATCAAGGCCGAAAACCTTGTTTACCTTGTGGACAAGGCGCTCAAAGCCCACTCCATGGTCAAAAACATCACCCTCTCAGCTCCGGTGTTTCGCCTACCTAATGGTACCGACTTCATCGGTCAGAGCTCCGAGATGAAGCGCATCTTCAGCGTGATTGATAAACTTTCGCGTGTGGACACCGCCGTTCTCATCCGTGGCGAAAGCGGCACGGGCAAGGAGCTGGTGGCGCAGGCGCTGCATCACAACAGCCCACGCAAAGACAATCGATTTGTGACCATCAACTGTTCAGCGGTGCCTGAAAACCTGATTGAGAGCGAATTTTTCGGACACGAAAAAGGCGCATTTACTGGAGCCGACAGCCGCAAGATCGGAAAGTTTCAGTATGCCGACGGCGGCACCCTGTTCTTGGACGAGATCGGCGACGTTTCAGCCGGAATGCAGGTCAAACTTCTACGCGTTCTGCAGGAAAAACGCTTTACCCCGGTCGGTGCCAACCGCGAGATCGAGGTCAATGTCCGCATCGTCGCGGCGACCAATCGAAACCTCGAAGACATGATCCGTAAGGGCGAGTTTCGCGAGGACCTTTTTTACCGCCTCAATGTATTGCCGATTCAGCTTCCGCCCCTCCGTGAGCGTAAGAACGACATCGAGGTGCTGGCAAAGTACTTCATCGAGAAGTTCAATCAGCAGCACAGAAAAAGCATCACGGCACTTGCGGCAGACGCGATGGAGGCACTCAAGAACCACTCATGGCCTGGAAATATCCGGGAGCTCGAAAACGTGATCGAACACGCGTTTGTAATCGAGTCAGGAAATCAGCTCACGATACCGAGTCTTCCTGAGTCAGTGCTCCGAGGCCGCTTGCTCACGCCAGCCAAAAATGACACGTCCAATCTCTCGGAATACACGGACCACGAGGCTCCCGAGGCGATGATCTGCCTGTCGCCTGGAGCAGTCCCGACGGACGCCAGCCTGGGACGCGGGTTCAAGCTCGACATCAGCAAGTTGGACTTTCAGGCCAACAAAGAGGAGTTCGAGCGACAGTTTCTAATCAGCGCGTTGAAGACGTTCAAAGGCCGCATCAACCAAACTGCTCTGCACGCAAACATTCCCAAGAAAACGCTGCTCAGAAAGCTCGAAAAATACGGGATTACCGCGCGGGATTACAGCTGACGTTGGCCGAAGACAGCGCTTCGCTTACATCTTGTCGCTTATAGTTTATCGATGGCCGCCTCATTGAGGGTGACCTTCGCTTTACCGCGAATGCTGCCTACGTAGTCCTGCACAAGCTGCTGGCGAACGCGTTCCTTCACCTTGAGCTCAACCTCATCATAAGAAAGCGGGCTACCCACCTTCTTGTCGATGACCTTGATCACGTGATATCCGTAAGCCGTTTTGACGGGCCCCACGATTTCGCCCTCGGATCCGCTAAATGCCGCGTTACTGAACTCCGAGACCATCTGCTCACGGCCAAAGTATCCGAGATCACCCCGGTTGTTCTTTGCGGTCGGATCTTTTGAAACCTGTTCTGCGATTTTCTGAAAATCCGCGCCCGGAGCCTTCACCTTTTTCAAGATTTCAGCGGCTTCCGTAGGATTCGAAACCAGAATGTGCTGGGCTCGGACCTGGTCGGTGGCGAACTCAGTCTTATGAGCTGAATAAAAACCCTTTGCAGCCTTTTCAGTCAGCTTGCTGCCGACACTCTTTTGCAGAAGCTTGCTGACCATGTACTGGCGGCGAAAACCGTCCTGCGCGCGCTTGAATTCCTCGTCTTGATCGAGCTTCTCTTTTTCACTCTGCTGAAAAAGAATTTCTTGATCGATCATGCCCATCAAAATTTGTCTGCGGGAGGCCGGATCCTTCATGATATTGGCGCGCTGTCCCTCGCTGAACTGCGCGAGAGCGGCCTTCATTTCAACGTCCGTGATCTTTCTTTCGTTAACCGATGCCAGCTCAGCGGCGCGGGCGCTGGTGGCAAAAACTGCGACTGCAACAAAAACGGAAGCCCATTGTCCGAGAATTTTCATATTCGTGCCCCTCATAATCGGCCATTCACAAAAACTGTTTAAATAACTTGTCGTAATGCTCTTGAACCTTTCGAAGATCGACCTGGTTCAAGAAGCTCGAAAAACTCATCCAAACCGCCACCCCGTTCAGATCCGTGAACTGCGGAGGAAGATGAACCGGAGCGTCCACGATTCCTTCCTTATATTTCTGATAAAGCAGCGGAATGTCGTCTACATGAAGTTTGCCAAGAAATAGAAACGGAATCAACTCAGGCTTGCCGGATCGAATAGCGGTTCGCATGAAATTGTAATTTTCGACAAAACCGCGGCAGTACGAGATGTCCTTCGTAAAAGGCGCTCCCCCTTCGACCATGCCTCCGCGAAATACCCGCTTGGCGTTGGCGAGGCTTTCGTCCTCCGAATAGCCCTCTGTTCGATAAAACTCTAAGAGGTCCAGGAAGTTCGCGCCGTCCTCAGCCTTATCAATCCCCAGAATTCTGTCATTTATCTGACGGGCTCGTCTCGGATACGAGCGAAACGTGAAGATCTCCATGATCACGGCCAAACCCTCTTGGGTACTGGAGCATCTCGGTGGCCCCTTGGAGAGCCACTTGGCCACATGTTGTTGGTTACCATTCAAAGTCGTCGCGATATGGACCCAGCCCTCATGCACTTCGAGGATGTCCACATCCCGCGCCGAAAACAGTGAACCTTCTCGTACCTTGACTGCGTCGCCGCCTGCCGCGGCGTCCGCAAGAATTCCGTCCGAAATTTTGGCGCGGTCTTTTTCATCTTTGAAATAGGTCTTGAGCCGTCCATTCAAAATCTCAACAGCCTGGGCTGCCTCGATGTTTCTGGGATACTCCTGCCCCATGGTCGCGCTATCCAGGCCATTCAAGATTGAGTAGAGAAGCTGACCTAGCTGCGACACCGTATTTTTCGAGTCGTAAAAAGTGTCTTTCGGTGAACCGTAGAGTTTTTTGCTGAATTCCCAAAACTTCTTGGTGCCGCGATGACGGATCATCTCGATCACGTCAGCATATTGCAGCGCAACCTTGCAGAGGAGCTTTCCGACTTCGTCCTCTGCCCCAAGCGAGGCTCGTGTGTCTGCAATAATTCCTTCGAACTCCTCGATCTTCCCAGCCGGATCGTAGCCCAATGGAATTTTCTGATAATACTCAGGACCCACCTTGGGCATCAGCTTGAACTTGGATTTTCGGAGTGCCTGCTCCACGGATGGATCCCACTTAATCGCATCGAGAATACGGATGGGTTTCTGCGCATCGACGATCCGCTGCGACAGCCGCTTGATTTTCTCTTTGTAGGTAGTCCAAACCATTCCTGCTGATTATCGCACTCTGGTACTTTGATTGCACCACCTGCTCGCATGACACGATTACGAACTCCCGAGTCTCACACTCATGGCCCCGAAAACGCGGAGCACGAACTCAAAAAAGCATATAACTGCGCCATCGAGGTCGGAGTGACTCACTTTTGGGACCGTCATTCGATTGCCGGCGTTCATTCCGACGAGGTCTTCACGATCTACAAGCGTGGTTTTAATGCCCTTCGAAGCGGCGACCGACTGGCTGCAGAGAGATGGGCGCGCACCGCCAAACACTTGGCGCGCGCCTTTTGGCATGAAGCCAAGATTGCTTACCTGGAGCCACGCTCAAGCGAGCTCCCTTACCTTGAGGGCGCCCTCGATGAGTACAGCTTGCGTGAACGCGAGGACACGACCGCTGACCTTCTCGAGTCCTGTGCACGCCACTGTCCGCCGGGAATGAGCGAGATGCCCCCTGAAATGAAGTTGTATTTGAACCGCGGTCGCAAACATTTAGAGAAACTCGCGGAACCCGCTTACAAACACGAGCTCCTGAGAGCTGAGCGCATCAAAGCCGCGCACGAGTACGGACGGGTTTTGGAGTGTGTCGCCCTGGCTTACGAGGCCGAGGCCAAGCCGATTGCCCGTGCGGCATAGGCCGATCGGAGCGCCGCGCTGTGCCGCATTTTTTCCTGTGGTTTTAACGACTTCCCCTTTAGCAACGGCCCGGGCAGTCCGAAAAGTAATTAAGAAAACTTTTCGGAGAATCGCTCGCTGTGACTTCGACCCAAAACACTGATCCATCGCCCAAGCGCCAAATTCTATTAGTGGATGACGACTATTACTTCAGGCTTGCGCTCAGCCGCTGTCTCGAGAGCCATGGTTACAAAGTGGAATGCGCAGAAAACGCAAAACACGCCCAGCAACTCATCGCGCTCTCAGTGTACTCAGCCGTAATCTCAGACATTCAGATGCCCGAACTCAACGGCCTTCAGCTCCTGAAGTGGATCAATGAAACTCGCCCCATGCCGGTGATTTTGATCACGGGCTTTGCAGACCTTCTTGAAACTCAAGAAGCTTACAACCTGGGCGCGAAGGCATTTTTGCCAAAGCCGTTCAAGGCAGAGGCGATTCTAGAAGCCCTCTCGGCTTGCTTTTCTGGGCTGGAACCCAAAGCAAAGCCCGCTCATCTGGATAGCCTCTACTGCGGAATTCCAATCGATGACTTCGTCTCCGGAAGCCAGATCCGCTACGACATTCATGTCCGACTGTCAGCCGAAAAATATCTGAGAGTCGCACACGGAGGCGAGGACATCTCCATCGAGCGCATTCGCTCCTATCGCGAAAAAGGCCTGTTTTTTCTCTACCTCACCCAGGAAGACTACCGGAAATACATCGGCTTCAATATCTCGGTTGCTCAAGCACTCACCTCGAACGCGCTCATCACTCGCGATCGAAAAATTCAGTTTTTGAAGGTTGCATCTGAGTCCGTGCTCAGAGCGCTTTACCAAAGCGAGTTCGACGAAAACTTATATCGCAACACCTGTACGATCGTTGAATCGACACTTTCAGCACTCAGTGACGAACCCGAACTCCTTCACCTTCTTACCGCATTAGCGTCACACTCAGAGCCACTCTACGCTCACTCCGTGGCCGTGAGTTTTTACTCCGCTTTCATCGCAAGAGCACTCCATTGGAAAAACCCACAAAACCTTTTCAAAGTGGCTGCCGGCGCGCTTTTTCACGACATCGGAAAAAAAGAAATTTCGCCTTCGATTCTTAAAAAAGCACGCTCTGAATTGACCATTGAAGAGGTCATCCTGTACGAAAGCCACACGGGCCGTGGCACTGAGATCCTGGCTCAGATTTCTAGCATCCCCACCGACATTCTCCAGATCGTGCACCAGCACCACGAAAATCAAAACGGCTCTGGTTTTCCATCCCGACTTCGAAAGGATAAAATCCACCCCATGTCGCGGGTCGTATGTCTTGCCAACGAGTTCTGCAAACTCGCCATGCAAACGTCCTCTGGGCCGCCCATGACAGCAGAAAACGCGATCAATAGAATACTCTCCATCGGTGTCGAGCGCTTTGATCACGACTGCATGAAGGCCCTGATCTCTCTTTTTCGCTACCCCTCTAATCTGGAGCTTTTCAACACCCTAAGACGAAAAGCAGGTGCAACGTGAGGGCGAGAGTGAGGCGCAACAACATGCGACTTGCCATGATCCTCGTGGCGCATCTCTTTCTCAGTCCCGCGACCGGCATTACGAGCGAACCCATCGAGCCGATCGTAATCCCAACAGATCTCAATCCGACAAAGGTGTCGCTTGGACGACGACTCTTCAATGACCCGATTCTCTCTGCCAATAACTCGATTTCGTGCGCCAGTTGTCACGATTTCAAAAGGGGCGGGGCTGACGGAAAATCCCTGGCGATCGGTATTCATGGTCGAAAGAACGAACTCAATACTCCTTCGGTTTTCAATAGTGCTCTCAATTTCAAGCAGTTCTGGGACGGCAGGGCTGAGTCTCTGGAGGAGCAACTCGACGGCCCTCTTCATGGTGAAAACGAAATGGCATCGACTTGGGTGCAGATCATTCAAAAACTTCAGCAGGACCCAGCCTACCTAGCTGAGTTTAAAAAAGTTTATTCAAGTCAGCCCAACGAAAATAACATTCGCAATGCCATTGTCACTTTCGAGCGGAGCTTGGCGACTCCCGACTCAAAATTCGATCGATTTCTCAGAGGCGAAACTCACGCACTGGACGGTCAAGAGAGAGAAGGCTACCGCCGGTTCAAGGACTATGGCTGCATCGCCTGCCACCAGGGTAGAAACATCGGCGGAAATATGTTTCAGGTTTTTGGGGTCATGGGCAATATTTTCTCCGACCGAAAAAAGCTCACCCGAGGGGACCTTGGCCGGTTCAACGTCACCCAGAAGGAGAGCGACAAGCATCGGTTTAAAGTACCAAGCCTCCGCAATGTAGCGCTGACTGCTCCCTATTTTCACGACGGATCCGCCTCCACGATTGAAGATGCCGTGAAGATCATGGGCAAGTACCAGCTAGGACGAGACCTCTCGGCGAAAGACATCGAACTGATTTCGAGGTTCCTGCGCTCACTCACTGGAAAGACTCCAGAGGGGAACGCGAGGTGAATCTAAATACTCTGCTCAAACCGAAACTGAAAGTCCCTCACTTTGCTTGGGGAATGCTCCTGCTGATTGTTTGCGCAGGACTCTTATACAAAGCCCACCTCCGCGACCTCGGGGAGTACACGCATACTGCGTCCACGCTCAAAACCCTCAAGGAACTCGATGCGGTGCTGACCAGCCAGGTACTTGAAGCGCGACTACGCTCCCACCCCAACTACGATTCGATCGTACAGGCCGCAGAATCCATTCAGGACACCGTCACGGAAATCAAGAAAGGTCCCGCAAACGAAACCCCCGAACTCAAGCTCTTTGAGTCGGTTTTTAGCCGAAAAATCGAGTTGATCGAAGAGTTCAAGTCCAACAACTCCGTGCTCAAGAACTCGCTCAATTACCTGCCCAGCGCACTCAGCGACGCCGACTTTCGCCCGGGACAATTATCCCTGCGTAACCGGGCTGAAACACTGACTCACAAACTTTTTATTTACAACGCCAGCGCAAGCCAAGACCTCAAAGAACAAATTTTATCCCTCATAAATTTTCTATCCAATTCGAGGTCCCTTTCGAAAGGCACAGAGGGCTTTTTGAAACATGCCAAGCTCATTGCTACACAGAAAACTCTATTGGATGAGCTCGTTTCTGAACTGTTGGCACTTCCGACCTCTCACCATGCTGACTCACTCTTTGCCGCCTACTCCACTCAGCATCGCAAGGATCAGGAGAGATCCAATGCCTTTAGTTCCGCACTTTTCTTGTTGGCGCTCGTTTTTGGTGCGGCTACGATTTTTGCGCTCGTGCGCCTCAGGAGGTCCGCCGAGACGCTTCGCCGCCTCAACGAATCCTTGGAAACCCGAGTGCAAGAGAGGACCCAGACCATCGCCGACCAACAGCAACGAATGTTCGCTAGTTCAAAACTTGCCTCACTCGGAGAGATGGCTGCCGGAATCGCACACGAAATCAACAACCCGCTCACTGTGATTTCTGCCACCTCTGAAGAACTTCAGGACCTCGTAGCTGAACAACAGTTTGATCATGCCTATGCCGGAAAACTCGCTCATCGAATTGAGGCTACTTCTGACCGAATCGCCAAGATCGTGCGGGGACTGCGTGATTTTTCACGGGACGGAAGCGATGCCCCCTTTGCATCGGTAGACCTGAGCAAAGTGATTCAAAACACGCTCGCCCTCTGCAACGAAAGATTCAAAAAGCACGGCATCCCGTTACGGATCATTGTGCCTGAGAGCGCGAGCTCGATTCAGGGAGACGAAATTCAAATCGAGCAGGTGCTGCTCAATTTACTGAACAATGCCTTTGATGCCGTAATCGACTCACCCAACTCTTGGGTTGAGGTCAAACTAATCGATGCGGGAAGTGTCATTCAGCTCACCGTCAGCGATAGCGGAAGAATTACCGACCCTACTGTCCTTCAGAAACTTTTTATTCCGTTTTTCACCACCAAGGAAGTCGGCAAGGGAACCGGATTGGGCCTGAGCGTTTCTAAGGGGATCATCACCGCTCACCGTGGTGACTTGGCCGTGGACCTTCAAGCGCCGAACACGCGTTTTGTGATTACCCTTCCAACCCGCGGGGTGGTCACCGAATGAGCGTTCAATTGGGCGAGGAACGAGACACACTTCATGCGATTGCTAGCCCACTAGCCGCCGCGATTTTTACCTTGGAGGATTTGATTCAAAAAAAGAACGAAACGGACGGCCAAACCGGTCCGGATCTTCCAGCGCTTGAACAAATCATGCGCGCACTCGAGGCCGTTCAGAAAATTTTGGAAGACCGTCGAAACACCCTGGGAGCAAAACTGTGAGCGCCACCATTCTCCTTGTGGACGACGAGCAGGACATTCGAGAGGCGCTTTTGCCCAGGTTGAGCCAGCTTGGACATCAGATCATCTTTGTAAAGAATGTGACCGAAGCCGTTGACGCTCTGAGTAGTCGAACTATCGACTTGATCGTCTCGGATATCCGAATGCCGGGATTGCCTGGAGTCTATCTGCTGGACTGGGTGAGGGCGAGAGATCCGGGCTTGCAGCCATTCCTTTTCATGACGGGACTTGAGCAATTTTCAATTCAGGAACTTTATGCAAAGGGCGCAGACGGCCTCCTTTCAAAGCCGTTCAAAAGAGCCCAGCTCGTGGAGCTGATCCATCGATGCCTCTCGCCCATGGAGGAACGCTGGAAGTGCCGACCCGAGGCGCCAGCTCCATCAACGAACCTTTGCGCGCATATTTCAGGAAGCTTGCTGTCTCTCGGCAGGGGTGGATTTTTTCTCCCAATCACTGAGCTCAAACCTCAAGCGCCATTACCGTCTGTGGGACAAACAGTAAACTTTTTGATCACTGAGGTCCGAGGCCAAATGGAAATTTCAGGAACCGGAGTCGTGAGATGGATTCGTCGCCAACCTAAGGCGAATTCTGGTCATCAGATGACTACCCTGCCTGATGGAATCGGCGTCGAGATTTTCAGCCTCTCAGACAAATGTCGAGCCGAGATGATTGAACGGATTAACGCGCTCACGACCAAAGCCTACATCCCCGACTCCAACTAAGACGGAACAGGCAAGCGGTCCACCGGGACGCCTGCCTCTCTTTTCCAAAAAAAATATAAAAAAAGGCCCAGGGAATCGCTTCCCCAGGCCTTTGATTTTGAAACCAGAAAACTCGATTAACGCTTCGAGTACTGGAAGCGGCGCCGAGCGCCAGCCAAGCCGTACTTTTTACGTTCAACTTCGCGGGAGTCGCGGGTCAAGAAGCCAGCCTTCTTGAGGACCGGACGAAACGAAGGGTCGATCTTGATCAAGTTACGAGAGATGCCGTGACGAACAGCGCCTGCCTGCCCAGAGTTACCGCCACCCTTGACGTTGATGACGATGTCAAAACGTCCTACGGTGGAAGTCAGCTCGAGAGGCTGCATGATCAACATGCGTGCGGTCGGACGAGGAAAGTAGTCTTCGAATGAGCGCCCGTTGATCCGAATCACGCCCGTTTCAGTGGCGCGCTGACGGATGTACACCCGAGCAATCGCGCTTTTTCTTTTACCGTTTTGTTGAGTCTGCTTTTCCATGTTTTTGAACTCTTTTACTTACTGAGTTTTTTCTTGGTTCCGAGCACGGTGCGACGTATCGCTCCGGCAGGAAGTGCCTGTGGGTTCTGCGCTGCATGTGGATGTTCCGCAGCAGCATAAAGCTTGAGCTTCTTCATCTGATGGCGAGCCAGGCTGGACTTGTTAGTCATTCCCCAAATTGCCTGACGTAGAATTTCTTCTGGATCACGCGCCAGCATCTCTTTAGCGGTGCGAGTCTTGAGTCCACCCACGTAGCCGGTGTGTGAGACGTAAAGTTTTCCTTCCCACTTATTGCGGGTGAAAACTACCTTGTCCGCGTTCACAATTACGACGAAATCGCCGGTATCTGCGTGACGGGTATAGGTGCTTTTGTGTTTGCCGGTAATGACTCGAGCGATGACTGTTGCAAGACGACCAACGACTTGGTCCTGAGCATCAACAACGTACCACTTGGGAGCATTAGGGCCTTCGGTCTCAAAAAAATGAGGACCTGACTGCTTAGCCTGATAAGTCTTCTGCTGTAACATAGGACGTTGGGATTACCGGAGGGGTAAGTTGAAGTCAACGTGTTTTTCACCTATGATCTCAACCACATGAGCAGCCCAAAAAAGTCGTCAAATCAGAAGCCCCAGTACCGTCCCCGGAACCCTTTGAAAAGCCCTCGTTTTGGGGATCTGGCCACCTTCAATAGACTCCCATATGTCCCTGATTTAAAAGGAAACGACGTCTCGGTCGCGCTCCTGGGAGTGCCCTTCGATGGAGGTACAACCTATCGCCCGGGTGCCCGTTTTGCGCCCCGTGCGGTTCGTGACGCCTCGGTGCTTTGCCGCAATTACAACCCCAACCTTGACGTGTCAGTTTACGAGTCTCTCAATGTCGTGGATGCCGGGGATATCACCGTCAATCCGATCAATCTTCAGATCACTTTCAAGAATATCGAGGAGCGAATTCGTGAGGTCCACGAAGCGGGGGCACGTGCGATTTGCGTCGGGGGCGATCATTCGATCTTACTCCCTGATCTTCGTGCTGTTCACAGGCGTTTTGGAAAAGTGGTGCTTGTACAGTTCGATGCTCATACCGATACCGCGGATTCTGCATGGGGAGAAAAATACCATCACGGAACTCCAGTCAGGCGCGCGATCGAAGAAGGCTTGCTCAATGGCAGCGAGATTTTTCAAATCGGAATCCGGGGCCCGCTCACTTCGCCGGACCAGGAAGAATATGTGCGTGAGCAAAAAATCAACATCCTCGACATGGATGCGTTTTGCGACCCTAAAAAACGCGACCAGTTTTTTAACCGAATCCGAAATGCGGCAGCTAAAAAACCCATCTACATTTCTTTCGACGTCGACGGAGTGGATCCCGCTTTTGCTCCGGGCA
The DNA here is from genome assembly GCA_945865865.1 of Bdellovibrio sp. ZAP7. Classification (GTDB taxonomy): domain Bacteria; phylum Bdellovibrionota; class UBA1018; order UBA1018; family UBA1018; genus CAMBEX01. The sequence continues at coordinate 1,888 of CAMBEX010000001.1, read as the reverse complement.
CAGGCACACCAGTGGTCGGCGGAATGACCAGTCTTGAAGCGCTCCAATGCGTTCGCAAACTCAAGGGGCTGGATGTTGCGGGGGCTAACCTCGTTGAAATCTCACCCGCATACGATCATGCCGAGCTCACGTCACTTTTGGGTGCAGCGTTGGTGTTTGAGTTTCTGAGCTTGATGGCGCTCTCAAAAAAACCAAAGGCTAAATAATCCCGATAGAAAAATAGAAGTGGTAGGGGCTCTCGCCCGGCCGCGGCTTGATTTTAAATCCCAGATCAAAATTTACCGGACCCACCGGTGTTTGGTAGTGTACTCCGGCTCCCGCCCCGATTCGCATTTCTTCGGTCAGCGAAAATCTGTCCACGGTCAAATTAGCTGCATCCACGAACGGTCCGAAACGCATGGCGCCGGCAATCGGTAAATCGAGCTGCGCTCTGTAGTTGACATAGGCAGCGGTTCCGCGGATCGCGATGTCTTGAAGGTTGAGCTCCTGCTCCTTGAATCCGCGAAGACTTCCAGCCCCACCCACCGTAAACTGTTTGACAAGCGGTATGGCCACGCGTGGGTCATCGCTCACTTGCGTATTGCGTTCGATTCCGGTGCGAAAACTAAAAAACCCCGTAATTCCAGCTGAAATCGGCACAAAATAATCGGTTCGCATCTGAAAGCGAGTGTAGCCAATAGGAAACGGCGCAGCCTGGGAGAAAAAACTCGGGTCCGCCCACTCATAGGTGAGCGTTCCAAAAAATCCACGGGTCGGAGCTAGCGGGTTGTCGCGCATGTCGAGCCTTATTGACGGGGACAGTGCGCCGATCGTGAGAGTTTGGTCATCTAGGGGGTCGGGCGCATTTTGTTCGGTTCGCTCGAGACTGTAGGTAAAGGCCGCATAAAGATTTGGGTTTCTCAGGAGCCTCTTGTCGATCGTACCCGCCAATGAAAGTGATGCGACGTCGAACTTTGCGTATTGTGCGCGCTCAAAGCTCATCGTCGGGCGAAGGGTCACGCCTTCTGCAACAAACCAAGGCCACACGTAACCCACCTGAGCCTGATATTCGACCGGAACGCGTCTTTCGACAAATCGTCGGTTGGAAACCAAGTTAAAGGACAATGTTTGATTTCTACCGCCAATATTGGTGTAGGCCGTCTGTGCGAAGAGACGCGCTCCCAAGTCATTGCGATAACCGATGCCGCCAGCGACCAGTCCCGGAGTTCCTTCTTGCACAAACACCTGAACTATTTTCCGTGAAGGCTCCTTGGGCTGTTCCAGAACTCGTAGTGTCACGTTCGAAAATACTCCAAGGCGTCTCAAACGTGTTTGCGCTTCGGCAATCAAAGGTTCGGCAAGCACATCTCCCTCATGAAAAGGAAGTTCTCGCAACACCACGAACTCGCGAGTTGCCGATAAGCCCTCAATGGTGATCTTTGAGACACGCGATTGAACTCCTTCCACCACCTCGACATCAACTTCGGCAGTTCGATTGCTATCCGAGTAACGAACAATTCGATCGCTGCCTTCATGCGCGATTACCACCTCAAGATAACCCTTCGCCCGATAAGCGGCCTTGAGCGCCTCCAGACCCTCGCCGAACGAAAAAAGGTTGAGTGGCAATCCTTCCTTTACCCTCAGAAGCTCCAACCCTCGTGCAGCGGCGATTGCGCTACTCCCCCGCAAACGGACGCTGCGCACCAGGGTTTGATCCCCTTCGAACAAATAGAGTCGGATTGAAACCCGGTCCTTGGCTGGGTTGAATCGACGATTCACCGTCACCAGTTTTGCCGTTAGATAACCCGCCGTCTTAAGTCGCTGAATCACCAGCTCTGCGGCCTTTTCAATTTCCCGCTCAACGTAGATCCGGCGCTTAAGAAGTGGGGGCGCCTCTTCGAAAAAGATC